>JAZLAK010000069.1:0-2180 GCA_045613165.1 Bacilli bacterium
TAGATAATACAGCACCAATAATACAATATTCTCCCAAGTCATTTATTTCAAATATAACTCTAGTAGCATTACTAATATCTCTTACTTCAAACAAACCTTTAAATTGTCCCGTAAAAGACCTAATATTCTTAAATGTTCCTATTTCTATACTATTTATAAGTTTCATAATTGAATCATAATTTTCAGGACTGTCTTTAATATCTAAATAAATGTATGGAGTACATTTATTTAGAAAGTATGATACTTTATTCTTAAAACTTTCTTTTTCCTCTACATTTACATTCTTTATACTCTCTTTATACTCCAATATTTTTTCAAAAATTGGTACAATTTTAACTAGTTCATTTTCTAAATATTCTATATCTGTTGCTTTAGTTTCAATACTTAATATACTTTGAATAAATTCTATCTTAGATTTATAATAATTTATTATTTTAAAAAGTATTCTAAAACTGTCTTTATCATTATTTTTAGGCAAAATATTTAAGAAATTATAATCAACCAAATGTTCTTCAATATAGTTAATATAAAATATTATTTCTCTATCATCTAGTACACTTTTTTCTACTCTTTTATTTGCAGGTTTATCAACACTAACATATTCTATAACTTCAAATTCATCTTTTCTAGACATTATAATTTTAGATAACTCATTATTAGCTTTTCTTACTTCACTTATAATAGTTTTATTAAACTCAACAATCTTTTTTAATAATTTTATAGCATCATCACGTTCTATATATTTAATTAATTCTTTATATAAACCATGTATATCTCTAACAAAACCATTTTCATCCCTAAACTTATTTAAAATTTCTTCCATAATAAAAACCCCTTTGTGTAGGGATTATACTATCATATTTTTTATAATTTGTCCAATTTTACTATACTAATACCTTTTAAACATTATTATTTTTATTATATTTCTTTATTTTAACATTTTGTATATGGTAATTAATTCTTAATAATAACTTAGTTGGAACTAATCTAGTCATAAAGATAGCTAGTTTAATTTTTAAAGTTGGAATTATAATTAATTTATTTTTAAACATATTATCAATAGCATATTTTGCTACATAACTACTAGATGCACTCTTAGTATTAAAACTACCACCAGCAACATTATTAAAGTTTGTTTCCACAGGACCAGGACATAACACTGATATTTTAACATTAGAGTTCATATGTCGTAATTCTTCATATATTGCTAAACTTTCCTTTAAAACATAATTTTTAGTAGAATAATAAGTAGAAAGTTTTGGACCTGCCATAAATCCAGCACTAGATGCGACATTCATTATATAACCTTTATTTTTCTTAACAAAATCAACCAAAAATAATTTAGTTAAAATATGTACTGCTACAATATTCAAATTAATCATATTTATTTCTCTATTTAAGTCAGTATCGATAAAATTTCCAAATAAACCAAAACCTGCATTATTTATTAAAATATCAATATCTTTATCTTTAGTTATTTCATATAATTTATATATATTATCTTGAACACTTAAATCTATATCTATTACTTCTACATTAGTCTTACATTTATCTTTTACTGAATTTAAAGCATCAATATTTCTACCAACTAATATTAAATCTATTCCTTTACTAGATAAATAATAAGCCATATCTCTACCAATTCCACTACTACCACCAGTAATCAATGCTTTCATAATACTTTCCTTCTTTCTAATATATCTATCAATAATAATAAATAAGAAGTCGCTAAACTTGCTCCTGCTATAACATCACTAAAGTAATGTGCACCTAAATATATTCTGCTCATCATAATCAAAATTATTAATAATGATAAAATTATACTAACTAATATTTTATATTTTTTATCCAATTTACTCTTATTAATTAAATATACTAAAAAACCATAAAATACAACCGCTGCCATAGTATGCCCACTAGGAAATGAAAAAGTATTCTCAGTTACCATATTTATTATTATAGGTCTTTCTCTTCTAACTAATACTTTAATAATATTATTTATAAATACTTCTCCTAATATTATCCAATTAATAATTAATGGTAACTTTCCTTTAAAGAAACTAAGTATAAATAAAAGTATTACAATAGAAGTTATAAACTTAGTACTTGCTAAAAAAGTTATAAACTTCATAAATTTTGTAAAACTATTACTTTTTAAACTTATAATTAAATCATAAATA
>JAZLAK010000070.1:0-5074 GCA_045613165.1 Bacilli bacterium
TATAGGTTTAATTTCTCCAGTAGGTATTAAATTTGTATTTTCGAAGTTTGAGAATAAATCATTTATTTTACTAATTCTATTTTCATTTTCTTCATCTAAAAATTTATCTTCATCAACACTTACTAAATCAGTGTCATTAACATTAGAAATATCAGTATTTATAGTTGTGTCCAAAATAGTTTCTTCTTTTTGTTCTTCTTCAACAATATTTTGTTCATCCAAAACTATATCTTCACTACTATCTTCTATTATAATATCATTAATATTTAATTCTTTCTTCTCTTCAAAAGGTAAAATATTTTCTTGCTCTTCGATTATTTTATCTTCTTCAAAAGTATCATTTATAATAGTATCAAATACTTGAGTATCTCCTATTGTTTCATCAATTTCCTTAACTTCTTCTAACTCTACTTCTTCATCTATATTTTCTAAACTTCTTTTAATAATATCATCTATATTAGAAGGTACAATATTCATTTCATCATCTATTTGATTACTAATAAATGTCATTTCATCTTTAAAGTTTTTATTTTCATCTATATTAGCTATTTCATCAAATACCATAGTATTTTCTAACTCTATTACTTTAGCTTCTCCATCTACTTCAGTATCTTCTTCATCATAATTTACAAATGATATACTACTTCTATAATCCATTAAATTTTCAGCATGATCAAAAGCATAGTCAATAATATCATTTAATCTTTCACTATAATAACTATAAACAACTTTTAATTTTTCTAATCTTTCTTCCTTTATAGTTTTATCTTTTTTCAAATTCATTAATAAATCTTTAATAGTTCTTGCTTTATTAGTTAATTCAGCAATATGTTCTTTTTGTCTATTTATCTCTTTTAAGTTGTCATTAATCTTAAGTTTTATTTCACGATTACCTGCTTCAACTACTGATACTAGATTTAATTTACCATATTTTTCACTTAATTCATTTAAAGAAAGTTCTAAAGATTTGTTGTCTAATTCTAATTCTTTTATTTTATCTTTAGCAGTATCTACTTGTACTTTATATTTTTTAGCTTCCTCAACTTTCTTATCCATTTGAATTTGAATATTATCTAATGTTGATATAGAGTTATCCAAATTTTCTTTTGTAGTATCAATAATAGTTTTTAAATTAGCGTTTATTTCCTTGATCAAACTATCCATAATAACAACCTTCCTATTCTATAAAAAATTATAACAAAAAAAAAATTTATTGTAAACTATTAAGTTAAATAAATTTTTCCTTAACTATCTATAAAATTTAGAATTTATTAATTTTTTACCTAATGAATTTCTTTCGTTTAAATATCCATCACTAGTTACTATTTTTTCTCTTATTAAATCTTCATCATCAAGCAAAAACAATTGAGTATAAGTAGTATCCTTCATTTCTTCATTTTCATATCTATATTGATTTAATATTTGTTTAAAAACTATTAGTTTATATTTTTTAGGCATAGCAATATAAGATACAACTTTTTTATTATCCACTCTACCCATTCCATCTACTAACCACCAATGTTCATCTTTTGGTTTTTTACTAAATGTTATTGCATTACTAAAATCTTTCATTTCTAAATCTTCTAATACTTCATCATAGTTTTCTAAACACATAGAATTATCAAGATTCTTTTTAGCGATTTCCCTATTTCTATATCTTTCACTCAATAGTACAAAACCACCAAAAATTCCTATACATAAAATCCCCATAATATTTATTCCATTACATAATAAAGCACTCAAACTAGTTCCTATAATTATTCCTAAACATTCAGGTAATCTTCTTTTTAAAAAATCTTTTATTTTTATTTTACCATTTAACTTATTTACAATATCAACTAAATCAAACTTTTTAGGCACATATACCTCTTTCATATTAAACTCCCCTTTTTTTAGTAAGAAGTATTCTACTACAAAATTATAATTTAGTCAAATTTAAAAGGTTACCAAAAAAGATAACCTTTATATAAATATATTAATATTAACCACAAAATGCTAAATATAAAGAAATATATTTTAAACTTTAGTTTATTAGTCTTATGATTAAAAAATATCATTCCTAATATAGAACCGATAACTCCACCTATAAAACCAAAACATAATAATATAAATTCACTTATTCGATACCAATGTCTTATAGCTAAAAATTTATCAATACCATAAATAATAAAACTAATAATATTAATCAAAAATAAATACTTTAACATCCACTATAAGAATCTTCTATTTGGTATATATCATCCATCTTACTAATTATATAAGTAGTAGTTGTTTCAAATACATCTTCACTACCCGTATTAGTATTATTATCATTATCATTGATAGCAAAAGTATCATCTAACCTTTTATAAGTAATTTCTACATTAGCATATATTTTATCAGGATAATATTCTTTACCTGGACAATAATCTTCTTCAGTTAATAAAGTTACTTCATATTGATAAATATCTATTTTACCTGAACTTTTTAATAAAGATAAATATTCTTCTATTACATTCTCAACAATAGATTTATCATCTTCTATAATAGGCATAGTAGTTGTAGTAGTTAATGTAGTTGTCGTTGTAGTAGTTTTATTACTTTCTAGTTTCTTATTTTCATTAACAACATATAATAATATTCCTAAAAAAGACAAAATTAATACTATAACAATAATAACCATTATCACAATTTGTGTATTTATCTTTTTATTCTCTTCCATAATACCATCTCATTATAAAAATAACATTTATAAGATTAAGTATGAATATTTTTTTATACGATTTAGATTTTACTATGACATATATAATTTATATTAATCATAAGCAAATTATTATATTTAATAACTTTTTATAGCTTACTTTTTTCGACAAACTTTTAATAAAAAATATTATTTAATATACAACTTGAAAGGAAGAAATAAATTATGAAAACAGAAATTAATAATTTAAAAACAATATTCAAGAATATAAAAAATAAGGATTTTAATAAAAGTCTTAGAGAAGGATATACAAGTATAGGTTTTACTTTTGAAACTCTATTAAATAAAAATGAAGATAATCAATCATTACCTGATTATAAAGGTATAGAAATCAAAACTAAATTAGGTTATTCCAAAAGTCCATTAACTCTATTAACTATAACTCCTAAAAAAGATAATGATAGAGCATCAAAATATCTATTAGAACATTTTGGTTATCCAATAGAAACCTAAAATACAAATCTTTTAGAACTGACGTATATGTAAATAAAAATAACATAGTAGCAAATAAATATATAATAAGATTAAAAATAGATTATGAAAATAATATATTAAAACTTATAATCTTAGATTTAGATTTAAATATTATTAATGATACTATTTATTGGAACTTAAACGATATAAAAATAAGATTAGAAATAAAATTAAATTATTTAGCCTTAATAAAAGGATATCAATATAAAAAAAATGACGAAACATATTATAAATATACAAATTTAAAAATATATAAATTAAAAAATTTTGATAACTTCATAAAATTACTAGAAAATAATAAAATATATATAACATTTAATATAGGATATTTTAGGACAGGTAAAAGAGTTGGAGAAATACACGATAGAGGAACTGCTTTTAGAATATCAACAAATAATATAGGTGAACTATTTACTTTGATTGACAAAGCGTAAAGTAACTCCCAATCAAGAGAAGAAGCATATTATAAAATAATTGCATTTTTATACTAAAATTATATTAAATATATATTGTTTGGGCTCAAGGGTAAAATAAAAACAACACAATTTGTGTTGCTAAATACATAAATGGTCGAGAAGACAGGATTCGAACCTGCGACCCCTTGGTCCCAAACCAAGTGCACTACCAAGCTGTGCTACTTCTCGATATAAAAAGCAGTTAATTACTTAACTACTTAATAATATAGCATATGTTTTAAATTTATGCAAACATTTTTTTATGAAATTTAAATATTATGAACAAGCTGTATAACTTGCACCTTCTTGTATATCACTAGTTGCAACATTTGGAACTGAATTACTTGCTGTAACAGTTTTATTAATAGAATATTTAGAACCAGGATATTCAACACAATAACTAGTTATTTGAGCACTATTGTTAAATGTAATTTTATATTTAAAATCTCCATCTGTTACAACAGTTGCAGTTGGTGCAGTATAAGACGCATCTAAAATAATTTTTGATTGCTCTTCTTCAAATTTTTGTTTTAAAACTTTTTGTGTTTCAGTAACAAGTGCTTTCTTTTTAGCATTATTTAAAGCAGTACCAATACTAGTAGTAGCAACAACCATTAATAAAGCTAATACAACGATTACTGCTAGTAATTCAACTAATGTAAAACCTTTCTTATTTAACTTTTTCATTATTTTTCCTACCTTTCTTATAAGTATTATCATACCTTATACATAAATCATAATACAAAGAAAATAAAAAAGCAATATGTTTTTTAAATATTGCTTTTAATTTTTACATACTAATTATCTTTATTTCTTTTACTATTAAACATATATTGTATAGCTAGTCCACAATATTCTTTATAAGTTTCACTAGCAAATTTTCTAATATTTGCCTCTCCTTCAATACCATAATCTTCTAGCATAAATTTCTTTACCCAAGTATCTACGGGATAAACATCAAACCTTTGATAAGCAAATAAAAGTATACAGCTAGCAACTTTCATCCCTATTCCTTTAAAACTTATCAAATAATTTATAGCATCACTAGAATCCATTTCATATATTTTATCAATATCTAACTCTTTATTATTTATATCCTTTATAATACCTATTAAATATTTATCTCTAAACCCTACTTTACATTCTCTAAATTCTTCTTCAGTAATATTTACTAATTTTTCTAATTTAGGAAATAAATAATATTCTTTATTTTTAAATATAACTTTTTCACCGTATTTTTCACTTATTAAATTTAAACTATTTTGTATATTCCTTACACTATTATTTTGACTTATAACATAAGAAATAATACATTCAAGCGAGTTTTGTTTAATTATTTTTAAACCTATAGAATCATCTAAACATTTATCTAACTTACTATCCGTACTTTTTATATTATTTATAA
>JAZLAK010000071.1:0-8984 GCA_045613165.1 Bacilli bacterium
GAGTAGATACTGCAACAACATTTCCAATAAGTGGTGGAATATTAGTTGGAAACAATATTGATGTAGGAGAAACACAAACATATTCATTTACATTAACATATGAAGAAACAGGAAAAAATCAAACAAATGACATGAACAAAACATTAAATGCAAGAATAAATATAAAAGATATAAGAACAGAAAATCCATATAAAAATAATACAGAATTATTGTCTTATAATATAATTAATAATGCTGCTAATGGTATTAATGGAACTAAATTAAGAGCAATTCCTTTAACTGTTCCAGGTCAAGAAGTCTCATCTACTTTTTATGATAATATTATGGAATATATGAGCATTAGTACAGAATATCAAGATTATTATTGGACATATGCTTCAGAATTTGAAGAAGATTATGGAAGAGCTGATTTCAAATTAAGTGGAATAACTTCTTGTAAATATAGCGAATGTAAAGATGAATTAGTAGGGAAATATTTGATATCAAATAATGCCAATGAAAACTCTAGTTCTTCATCAACTGAATTAAAAATTACAAATGAAAATAATAATGCTATAGAAATTTTTGAAATAGTATCAACAAATAATAATTCACTAATATATAATACAATTACTTATGATAGTTATAGTAGTAAAGTTGATGAAACAATACTTACGACAACTGAAGATGATTATGGTACTTCATATTATTTTAGGGGTAATGTAAAAAATAACTATGTAAACTATTCAGGAATGTGTTGGAGAATAGTAAGAATTCAAGGTGATGGAACAACAAAACTAGTACTGGCCGATGAAAATGGAGAATGCAATGCTAATACTTATTCAAAAAGCAATACAACAAGCGCATTTATAAATAATGCAACTAGATATAAATATTCAGATTATACAAATGATATAGATACCGTACTTTTTGAAAAGAGTTATTATCCAAATATTTTAAATGAATGGATGAATAAAAGTGTTACAAGAAATGGAAAAACAGTTAAAAATTTAGATAGAAGTAAATTAGTTACTACTAATTGGTGTAATGATACTTCTATAGTAGATGATGATGGTTATTGGAAATATTATGGTGCAACTAATAGAACGTATGTTTCTCCTAATTCTGTTCCAACATTAAAATGTAATATGAACGGATTAAATAATTCTAGTGCAACACAATATCAAGGAGAAATAGGGTTATTAACAGCAGATGAAATAGTTTTTGCAGGGGCTTTTTATCAAAAAAAAGGATACTTTTATATAAATGATAATTCATATGATAACTGGTTAACTATGACTCCTGCAATTTTGGATCCTAATGATAAATATGCTACTATATTTGCTTTTGCAACGGAATATTTGGATTGGGATGGTTTAATTCCTGATACTGTAAGTGAATATGTAATTCGCCCTGCGATAGTTCTATCTTCTAATGTAACGTTGGACAAAAGTATTATAGTACAAAATGGAACACAATCAAATCCGTATGTAATTGGCTAATTGGCGGATGCTTTTGGTTTAAGTTATGTAAATACCGGCTTTGCGTGTGATAAAGTTCGTGTTGAAAGTATATGAAAATCACTAAATCTGATATTGTTAAATTAAATGTATATTTAATAAGATTTAGCTAGTTGATTGAAAAAGGTCAAAAAGTACGCTGTGTACTTTTTTTTAATATAAAAAAATGTTATACTATTATTAAGTTTTGGGAGGTATATTATGAAAGTTATATTACTTAAAGATGTTAAGAAACAAGGTAAGAAAGATGAAATTATCGAAGTAAGTGATGGATATGCTAATAATTTTTTAATTAAGAATGGTTTAGCGATAAGATATACTGAAGGTAGTAAGAATAAATTAAATTATGAAATAGAAACTAGACAAAAAGAAGAAGATAAAGTAGTAGCGGATTTAGAAAAAGTAAAGAAAGAATTAGAAAGTAAGAAGATAAGTTTTACTGTTAAATCTGGTAAAGATGGAAAGATATTTGGTACTATAAGTAGTAAACAAATAAGTGAAGAATTAAAAAAGATGGGTTACAAAATAGATAAGAAAACTATAGTTATGGATCATGTTATTGATACATTAGGAACTCATAAAGTAGTTGCTAACGTACATAAACGTGTGTCTATTAATTTAACAATTGTAGTTTGTTAGGGAGTGACGTTTATGGCAGAAAGAAAATTGCCACAAAATTTAGATGCTGAAATGGCGATATTAGGTTCATGTTTTTTAAGTAGTTATGCACTAGATAAAGTATGTGAAGAAGTTACTGAAGATATGTTCTTTAGCGATGCAAATAAAAAGATATTTAGTTCTATATATGAATTACATCAAAATAAAATTCCTTTGGATACTACAATGTTAATTAATGAAATAGAAAAGCGTGATAATATTAATACTATCGGTGGAGTTGAATATTTAAGTGAAGTTGTAGATTCAGTTATTACTGCTGCTAATATAGATTATTATATAGAAATAGTTAGAGAAAAAGCTTTACGTAGAAAACTTATCGAAGTAAGTACTAATATTACAACAAGTGCTTTTGATGAAGATAGTGAAACTAATGATATAATTGATAATGCTGAGAAAAACATTTTTAGTGTTACACAAGCTAGAAAAGCTGGAGAATTTAAAACTATAAGCGATGTAATGAAAACTACACAAGCTCAAATTGAAGATTTGGCTAAAAATGATAAAGAAATTACTGGTATCGCAACTGGTTTTTATGATTTTGATAAATTAACTAGTGGTTTACATGCTAATGAACTTATTATTCTTGCAGCACGTCCTGCAATGGGAAAAACAGCTTTTGGTGTTAATATAGCGGTTAATGCTGCTATAAATTCTAAGAAAAATGTTGCTTTATTTAATCTTGAAATGAGCGCTGAACAACTTGCAATGCGTATGATAAGTGCTCAAGGTGGTATAGAACAAAATAAGTTGAAAACTGGAAGACTTGAGCATAATGATTGGAAAAAGGTTAATGAGGCTATGAGCGAATTATCTAATACTAATTTATTTATAGAAGATGCTTCAGGTATAACGGTTTCTGAAATACGTGCTAAATGTAGAAGATTAGCAACACAAGGGCCTGGTTTAGGGTTAGTTGTTATCGACTACTTACAGTTAATACAAGGTAGTGCAAGATATGCTGGTAATAGACAACAAGAAGTAAGTGAAATATCACGTTCTTTAAAAACTATGGCTATGGAATTAAAAGTGCCGGTTATTGCATTAGCTCAATTATCACGTGGTGTAGAATTACGTGAAAATAAAAGACCTATAATGAGTGACTTAAGAGAATCAGGTTCAATAGAACAAGATGCGGATATAGTTATGTTCCTTTATAGAGATGACTACTATAATAAGAGTGCAGCTGAACAAACTAATATAAGTGTTACTGAACTTATTGTTGGAAAACACCGTAATGGTAGTACAGGAACTATTGAATTATTATTTGAAAGAAGTATGAGTAACTTTAGAAATTATATTAAAAAAGAAGAAAGTTAAGGTGTAAAAAATGGATACATTTAATAGAATAATGGGGGTATGCATTACTATCTTATTAAGTATTATGGTATTCTTTTTTGGTGTTAGAACTAAGTTAGAAGGAAATCCTAATAGTATTTATCAAGTTTATTTGAATGGAGAAAGCATTGGTTTAATAGAAAATAAACAAGAATTATTAGATTTAATTGATAAAGAACAAATAGAGATTAAAAATAAATATAAAGTAGATAAAGTATATCCACCTAGTGGTTTAGATATACAAGATGTTGTTACTTATGATAATAATATTAGTTCTGTAAATACTGTTTATGAAAAAATAAAAGATAAAGAACCTTTTACTGTTAGTGGTTATGAAGTTACTATAACTTATAAAAATGAAGAAAATAATGAAAATAAAGATGAAGAAAATAAAGAAAATGTTTCTCAAGAAGAAGTAAAGAAACCAGTTACTATGAATGTATTAAAAAAGGAAGATTTTGAAGAAGGTTTTTATGATACTATTGCTGCATTTGTTGGTAGTGAAACATTAGATAAGTATAAAAATGGTACTCAAGCTGAAATAGTAGAAACTGGCAGTAAAATAGAAAATGTTTATTGGAATGAAGATATAAAAATAAAAGAATCTTATTTAAGTACTGAAGATTATATTTATACTAATAGTAATGATGTTAGTAAATATTTATTGTTTGGTACTTTAGAAGAAGGAAAAAAATATACTGTTAGAGATGGTGACGATATAAGTAGTGTTGCCGAAGCTAATAATTTGAATGTTGATGAATTTTTAGTAGCTAATCCTGAGTTTACTAGTGCTAATGTATTATTAACAGCAGGACAACAAGTAAATACTGCGTTGATAGCTCCTGTAGTTAGCGTTGTATATGAAGAAGAAAAGATAGAAGATGTCGAAGTACCTTTTGAAACTGAGTATCAAGATGATGATACAAAATATAAGGGAAATAATGAAGTTATTCAACAAGGTGAAAAAGGTGAGACTAGAGTAACTGAAAAAATACAATATATTAATGGAGAGATTCAAGGATTAGTTATAACTAAAACTCAAGAATTAGTTCCAGCAGTTAATAAAATTATTAAAAGAGGAACAAAAGTGGCGTCAAGTAGTGGTGGTGGATATGAATATTATGATGTTCCGTTTACTAATGATACTTGGTCATGGCCTACAATTAGTCCTTATGTTATTACAAGTAAATATGGATGGCGTTGGGGGAAAATTCATGCTGGTATAGATATATCAGGTTGTGGATATAATTCACCAATATATTCTATAGGTGACGGAGTTGTTGTAGAAACTGGATATCATTACTCTATGGGATATTATGTGTATGTTGCACATGGTAATGATATGTATAGTGTTTATATGCATATGTCTAAATACATTGTTAAAAAAGGTGATACTTTAAGTAGAGGGCAACAATTAGGTAAAATGGGAAGTAGTGGTTTCTCTACAGGAACACATTTACATTTAGGTGTCTATAAAGGATATCCTTATGTAGGTGGAGTTGCTATGAATCCTTGTAAGAGTGTGTTCTCATGTTAGTTAATGTACTAGCTAGTGGGTCTAAAGGTAATTCTACATTAATTAAAACTGATAAATTAAATATATTGATCGATGCGGGTATGAATTTAAAATATTTGAATGAACAATTATCAAAATTAGATATGACAATGGATGATATAAATTATTTATTTTTAACTCATACCCATAATGATCATGTTGGAGCTTTAAAATCAATTATTAAAAAAAATAATCCAGTAATATGTATGGGTGCAAAAATGTTTACTGATTTAGAATATTTGAATAATTATGATAATATTTTGATTTTAGTAGATAGTTTAGATTTAGAAGATATTCATATAGATATTGTAAGAACTAGTCATGATGCTAGTGAATCTTTAGGATATATATTTACTAGTGGAGAATCTTCATTAGTATATATTACAGATACTGGATATATAAATAGTAAATATTTTAATAAATTAAGAAATAAAAAAATGTATATTATGGAAAGTAATCATGATGTTGAAATGTTAATGCATGGAAAGTATCCTGCTTGGTTAAAACAAAGGGTTTTAGGCGATAAAGGGCACTTATCAAATCAATCATCTTCGTTTTATTTATCAAAACTTATAGGAGATAATACTAATTATGTTGTTTTAGCTCACTTAAGTCATGAAAATAATACTGAAGAAATTGCAGTAAATACTTTAAGAGAAACATTAAATGATTATGAGATAGAATTTGATAATATATTTGTTGCAAAACAAAATGAAAAAACGGAGTTATTTGAGATATGATTAAAATTATTTGTGTTGGAAAGTTAAAAGAAAGATATTTAATTGATTTAGTAGATGATTATGTTAAAAGAGTTAATAAATATCATAAGTTGGAACTAATTGAAGTTAAAGATAGTAATATTAAGGATGAAGCATTAGAAATAGAAAAGTATATTAATTCAAGAGATTTTGTTGTTACTATGGAAATTGGTGGTAATAAATTAAGGAGTGTAGAATTATCTAAAAAAATAGATAATTGGTTAATGACTTATGGGAATATAACATTTATTATAGGTGGTTCGGATGGTATAGATGAATCTATAAAGAAAAAATCTAATTATGCTTTATCATTTAGTGATTTAACTTTTCCGCATGGATTATTTAGGGGATTTTTAGTGGAACAAATATATAGAAGTTTTAAGATCATAAATAATGAAACTTATCATAAGTGAGGTAGTGATATGCATATTGGTAATGATTGGGATGTAGTTTTAAAAGATATTTTTGAATCTGATAGTTTTAGAGAATTAATTTTGAGAGTTAATGAAGAATATAGTAAAGGTACTTGTTTTCCTATTAAACAAGAAGTGTTTAATGCAATTAAATTAACTTCGTATAAAGATGTTAAGGTTGTTATAGTAGGGCAAGATCCCTATCATGGTGTAGGAGAGGCACATGGGTTATCTTTTAGTGTACTATGTGAAAAACTTCCTCCAAGTTTACAAAATATATATAAAGAAATGTATGATGATTTAGGAATAATTTCGAGTAAAAGTGGAAATTTAACATGTTGGGCTAATGAAGGTGTATTACTTTTGAATAGTGTTTTAACTGTAAGAAAAGATAGTCCCGCGAGTCATAAAAATTTAGGATGGCAAGATTTTACTGATGAAATTATTAGAAGAATAGAGCAAAAAGATGAGGTTGTTGTATATATTCTTTGGGGTAATTTTGCAAAAGGAAAGAAAGCATTAATAACAAATCCTAAACATTTTGTTATAGAAAGTGCGCATCCAAGTCCTTTTAGTGCTAGATATGGTTTCTTTGGTAGTAAACCATTTAGTAGATGTAATAAAATATTAGTTGATAATGGTGTTAAACCTATAGATTGGGAAGTTAGATAACTTTCTTTTTTGTTGATTTACAATATATAATTTGGTAGAGCATTAGGACTAAATGCCTACTTCGTTGTCTTTTTATTTTGCTCGAAATACTATATTAAAGAATAATTTTTTTAAATCAAGTTGTTCGACAAAATACATCATAAGTTTTAAAGTATAAATATTTTGAAGTTTAATTGTGTAAATATATGATGTAAACTAAATATAAATATATTGAAAAGTGAATTGTAAAGTAATATATTTAAAGTAGCAAGAATAGAGTATTGCTATTAGGGTTGGTTAGTGATAGCACTAATTCGTAGGAAATAACTAAAAGTTATTTCTTTTTTTGTGTTATTGTTGATATAATTGAAATATAAAGTGGTGATATTATGAAAGAGTTTGGAATAGTTTTAGAAAATGTTAGTTTAAAGGATTATAATACTTATAAAATTGGAGGTAATGCAAAATATATTGTAAAACCAAGTAGTGTTGATAATTTAATAAATTTAATAGAATATTTAAAAAAAGAAAATATAGATTTTTTAGTAATTGGTAAAGGTAGTAATATAATTTTACCTGATGAAGATTTTGATGGAGTTCTTATTTTATTAGATAACTTAAATAAATACGTTATTAAAGATAATGTGGTAGAAGTAGAGGCTGGTATAGTTCTAGGTACATTTATAATGAATTTAGTAAATAATAGTTTAGGTGGTTTAGAAAATTTATGTGGAATACCAGGAACTTTAGGTGGAGCAATAGTTGGAAATGCTGGATGTTATGGTAGTCTAATAAGTGATTGTCTTGTTAGTGTTACTTATTTAGAAAATGGTACAATTAAAACTATTTCAAAGAACGATTGTAATTTTAGTTATAGAGATAGCATTTTTAAAAGAGATAAAAATAAAATTATTTTAAGTTGTAAATTTGAATTGAATAAATCAAATAAAGAAGATATGTTAGAAGTTATAAAAGAAAATACTTTGAAAAGAAAGAATAGTCAACCATTAGAATATCCTAATGCTGGTAGTGTATTTAGAAATCCTGTAAATATTGCTGCTGGTAAATTGATAGAAGATTTGGGTTTGAAAAATTATAATATTAATGGTGCATATGTTTCTGATAAGCATGCTAATTTTATTATTAATAAAGATAATGCTGAAAGTAAAGATATTGTAACTTTGATAGAATTGATTCAAGAAAAAGTGGAAAAAGAATATGAAATAAAATTAATACTAGAACAAGAAATTATTAAGTATTAATTTTTTTTTGAAAAATTTAAAATAAAAAAGGAAATACCAAATATATCACTATATATATTATGAAGGGAGATTGGAGAATGAATAAAAAACTAGAAGTAATTCAAGAAGAATGTAGTGATTGTGGTATATGTTGTTTAGCATCTATTATTAAGTATTATGGTGGAAATGTTTCTTTAGAAAATTTAAGATATTTTACTGAAACTAATAATTATGGTACAAATGCTTATGAATTAATTATTTGTGCTAAAAGGTTTGGGCTTGATGGATATGGAGAGAAAGTTAAAAAAATAGATGATATAAAATTTCCAGTAATAGCTCACTTGAAATTAGAAAATAATTTTTATCATTTTGTAGTTATTTATAAAATTAAGAATGATTTTATTTATATTATGGATCCTTCTTATGGTAACAAGAAAATCAAGTTAGAAGAATTCTGTAATATATTTACTGGGAGCATTCTTAGATTTAATCAGGTTCAAGAAATACCTAAATATTCTAAATCTAATTTTATTAAGAAAAGTTTGATAGAAGAGATTAAAACTAATCAAAATATTTTTTCCTTACTATTCTTGATTAGCTTAATGATTTTAATTTTAACTATGATTAATAATATAGAAATAGAGATATTGAGTAAAAATAATAAATATATTTTTCTATTACTTTTATTTGTTATTGTTAATAATTTTTTAATTTATTTTAAGAGTATATTAATATCTAATTTAGTAATAAAGTTTAATAATAATCTATTAAATAAATTTGTTATTCATATCTTTAAGCTTCCTTTAAATTATTTAAAGTTAAAACAGAAAGGAGAAATATCTACAAGGTTTAAT
>JAZLAK010000072.1:0-4318 GCA_045613165.1 Bacilli bacterium
GAAGACTATATAAATAAATTTAATAATAAAAGAATATCACAAGATTTAAACAATTATATTTTAGAAGAGGTTAAAACAGTAGAGTTAAATAATAAAATAACTATAGAAATAGATCCTAAATTTAAAATGACTGAAGAAGAACAAAAAGAATTAGTATCGATGATAAAATTAAGTTATAAAGATGATTTAGAAGAATTATTAATATATGAAAAAAAGATTATAACTAAAGCACTTATATTATTAGCAATAGGTATAATCATATTAGTTGCATATTATTTGCTAAATAACGTATTCTTTTTTGGAGAGTTTATACTTATTATAGGTTGGTTAATGATATGGGAAGCAGCAGATGGATTAATATTTTCAAGAACAGAGAATAGGGTAAAACAAACAAGAAGAAACCAATTAATTCATAGTAATATATATTTTAGATAAATTGACATATTAAATGTTTTACTGTATACTAAAAGCGCATGCAACGGGTATTGCATGCGAAGAAGATATAAATTTATTTATATTTTTGTATAACGATTACTAGCTTTTATAAGTTAGTAATTTTTTTATTTATTAGAATATGCTATCGCATTAATGAGTAGCATAATAATAATTATAGAAAACAATGTAGCCTCCATACCAAATCCTTTCTATTTATATCTTCTTATCTAAAACTACTAATTATAGTAATCTTAGATAAAAAGATATTATAATAATATATCTTTATATTCTTTTGCGCCTAATATCTTTTCTAATGCTGTATATTTAACACCTCTAGTAATTATAGAATTGGAATTACCAAGTTTAACACCAGGTTCCATGTAATAATAAGGTCTTTTTAAATGAATTACATATTTTTTTTGTTTATCAGGCATTATAACATCTTCAAATCTATCGATTTCCATATAAACTTTAATTTGAGAATGAGGAGCTCCAATATATAAAGCTAAATATTTAACATTCTTTATTTTTGTAGAATCTAATTTAACAAATTCCCATCTATCATATTTTTCTATAAAGTCTAATCCACTAGGTAGACTAGGGCAAACTATAGTATCGTATTTAATATCTTCTTCAAGTTTCTCAACTAACTCATATTCTTCAATAATAGAAGGTAAAGTTTTTATTAAATTATCTACTGCCTTTTCTAATAGTACATTACGATTAACCTGACCATTAGAAAATTTAGCCAATTCTTTAACTAATTCATCAAGTTCTTCAATTTTATATGGTGGTAAGAATAACGCTACCTGTTTTTTTTCGCGTTCAGTTTTTGGAACTAATAAACTTTTTATATCATTTTCAAAGTCTTTATTCATGATTAGCACTTCCTTTTTCAACATCATTATATAATATAAAAAAGAATATTACAAGTATTTATGTTGAAGTTATATAAAAAACTTTAAGTTTCAACATATAGCAATATTTTTGAGTAGAGATTATTAAAAATGTAGTTATTTTACTTATTGTAATATTGTAATATTCTTCGAAATTTGACAAAATATATACTTTTATGATATATTATTACTGCGTTGAAGAGGAAAAGTAACTTCATAGTTTATACTAGTGAGTCAGGTATAGTGGAAACTGATTATAAACATTTAGCGAAAGAACACCTCAGAGCAAACTACCGAAAAGATAATTTATCTTAGTAGACTAGTTCGGTGAGCAACCCGTTATCATGTTGCTATGCTTGATAGAGCAGAAAAAGAGATTACTGAAATAAAAGTTATGTTAATAACTTAGTAATAAATTAAGGTGGCACCGCGGATACCTGTATTCGTCCTTAAATGTAGGATGATACAGGTATTTTTAATTTTAAAAAATTGAAAGAGGTGACACATATGAGTAAATACTTCAAAGAAGAAAATTTACAAAAATTCAAATTAAGTGAATATCTAAAAAAAGATGAAAGTGAATTTAAAGGTTGTATATTTATTGAAGAACCTAGAATAGCAAGAACAAAATATATTTTGGAAATATTAGGGGATATATCATTAGATAAACCAACATATGAATTATTTATAAAACAATTTCAAAGTTTTGGTGGAAGATATGATGTTAGAACAAAACCAGACACAATAAAGGGTATATATGAAATCCAAGAAAAATATCCATTCTTAACTGCTGAAGCTTTAGATGAAATATGGTTTGTTTATATTAAAGATTTATTTGATACATATTCATTAGTAGATGTATTACAAAAATATATTTATATTCATGGGCAAAGAGATGATGCATTAGAAACTTTTATAGACTATGTAAATAAAAAAGCAGATGAATTTAATATTCAATTTGAAGAAGCTGCTAAAGAATTAGAAAGTTATAAAGAAGAATATGATGAAGATTTAGTTAAACATTTACAATATATAATTAAAAGTCAACACATAGATGTAGAAGATATAAAAAAATCATTACCTAGCAGTGAATTAATAAAAAAAGATAGAGAACAACTAAATGAAATAGCACGAAGTACAAGAATATTTATGGGAATGTGTAATCCAATAAGTTATCAAATGATAGAACGTTTAGCTACGGGAGAAGGATTAGATGATTATCCAGAAAAATTACATTATATAATAAATAGTTCAAGAGAAATAGAAGTAACATTCACTAAACAAGAATTTTTAGATAGTGTTAAAAAAACAAATGATAAAAGAACAAAAAGTTTAAAAAAAATACAAGGTAGTGATCATCATGGAAGCTGATAATAATAATAATAACGTTTCATAAAATAGATGTTAATTTCATTTTAAATCTATTTTATGAATACAAATTAAAATAGATATACCTACAATATCTTAATAAAATAAATAGAAATAATAATTAAGAAAGAAGGAAATTAAAATGAAAAAAGAATTAACATATTTTGAAACAATTACAATGATAGCAGAAACAAAGAAAATTTTTGAAAGTCAATTAGAAACTAGATTAAGTTTAACAAAAGTACCTAGTCCATTATTCGTAAAAACTTCATCAGGATTACAAGATGGACTAACAGGAGTAGAAAAAGCAGTAGGTTTTACTAAAGGAGAAGAAGAGTTTGAAATAGTACACTCTTTAGCAAAATGGAAAAGAGAAGCTTTAGGAAAATATAGTTTTCCAATGCATACAGGATTATATACAGATATGAAAGCAATAAGAAAACATGAAGAAGTAGATGCAGTGCATTCATTATTTGTAGAACAATGGGATTGGGAAAAAGTAATTACTAAAGAAGATAGAACAATAGATTATTTAAAGGATACTGTTAAATCTATTTATAAAGCAATAAGACAAACATCAATATATTTAAAAACTAAATATAGATTCTTATCTTTAGATTTACCTAAAACTATATTCTTTATAACTTCTCAAGAATTAGAAGATATGTATCCTGATAAAACTCCAAAAGAAAGAGAAGAGTTAATTACTAAAGAAAAGAAAGCAGTATTTATAATAGGAATAGGTGACAAATTAAAATCTGGTATAGAACACGATTTAAGAAGTCCAGATTATGATGATTGGTCATTAGATGGAGATTTACTAATCTATAATAAAACTATTGATAAAGCAATTGAGTTATCTTCAATGGGTATAAGAGTAGATGAACAATCTTTAATAGAACAATTAGAAAAAGCAGATGCTCTAGATAGATTAGAATTACCATATCACAAAAAAATTGCTCAAAAAGAATTGCCATACACAATTGGTGGTGGAATAGGACAATCAAGAATATTAATGCTTTTATTAGAAAAATCACATATTGCTGAAGTTCAAGCATCTAGTTGGGAAAAAAAGACTTTAGAAGAATTAAAAAATTTACAAATTTTATAATTTATAGCACAAATGTTTTGTGCTTTTTTTATTTTATATAAAAAAAATTTATAAGATATAAAAAAATAGGTAGTATAAATGGAATATAAAAAATAATATAATTTATTTTAGGTGATGATATAATGGCAAATTATATAGATCTACATATACATTCCACATTTTCTGATGGTAAATTTAATATATCTCAACTAGTAGAAAAAGCCATAAGTAATAACGTAAAAATAATATCAATAACTGATCATGATGATATTAGTAGTGCAAAGGAAATGAAAAAACAAGATATAGATTATATTAACGGAATAGAATTATCTGCCTTTACAAATATAGATGGAAGAAATCAACGTATACATATTTTGGGATATGGTTATAATGAAACAAATAAAGAATTAATTAGAGCCTTAGAAAATAAGAAAGATTTAAGAAATGAAATAAATAAAAAATATTTAATAAAAATGTTAAAAGATTTAAGCTTTTTAAGTAGAAACATTTTAAGTGATATAAAAACAGA
>JAZLAK010000073.1:0-7600 GCA_045613165.1 Bacilli bacterium
AAAATAACAAATGCAATAACAAAGTATAAAGAAGTAGAATTTTATATATGGCTAACAAAAGAAGTAGATGGAGAAACAATAGATTTTAGAACAAAAACAAAACCACTTAAATTTTACTATAACCAAGACGCCTCAGATGAAATAACACCAGAAGAAATAGGCGGAGTAACAACAGTTATAAATCTACTTGAAGAAGAAATAGAAAAAGTAGAAAACTTAGACTTAGATGTAACAAAAGTAGGAAGTACAGCAACAATAACATTAACTAAAAAAGATGGAACTACAAAGGAAATTGAAATAAACGATGGACAAGACGGACAAGATGGACAGGACGGCAAGGACGGAAAAGATGGTCAAGACGGTAAAGATGGGCAAGATGGATATACCCCTCAAAAAGGAGTAGATTACTTTACGCAACAAGACAAAGAAGAAATAATAGAAGAAGTAGAAGAAGAAATAGAAATACCAAGTAAAACAAGTGACTTAGAAAACGACACAGGCTTTATAACAAAATCAGTAGATGATTTACTAAACTATTATAAAAAGAATGAAATATTTACAAAGCAAGAAGTAAACGATTTAATAAATGCAATAACAACAATGGACTTAAGAATAGTTGAAAGTTTACCAGTAGAAGACATATCAACTACAACAATATACTTAGTTCCAAAGAGTGAAGCAGAAACAAACAATGCTTATGATGAGTATATATATGTATCAAATAGTTGGGAGTTTATAGGTTCAACAGAGGTAGATTTAACAGACTATGTAAAGAATACAGACTATGCAACGGGTCAAAAAGGTGGAGTTATAAAAACAAGTTATACTTATGGAACACAAATGGCAAGTAGTGGTATTTTGTATGGTATTGGTAGAACTTATGAACAATATCAAGATGTTAATAACAATTTAATTATTTCAAAAGGAACTCTTGAAAATGTAATTACAGGTAAAGAACTAACAAACCAAACACAATTAAATGCAAGTCAACAAACACAAGATACAGAAATAGACAGGCTAAAAGCAACATTACCTACTACAACAGGAACAGGACAAGATGTAACATTAAATAAAACAGCAGAAATGGAATTTATAACACCGCCATTACCAGGAGGAAATAGTGTGCAAAATGGAGAACCAACACCAAGCAATCCAATATCTATAACTAATGTAACAGGTAATGTAGAAGTAAAGTTACAAAATAAGAATTTTTTAATTAATCCAAATAGTATTATTGATAGTTCAGGAAATGCAACTTACGAAAATGGAGTGATTAAAACAGGAAGTTTAAATGCTTATAATTGGGTTAAATATATGATAAGCCAAAATCCAATAACTTTGTTACCAGGTAATTATACCTTAGCATGGAAAATGAGATGTGTAAGTGGAACACCTAGTTATTGTGCTAAAATACAATTTAATAATGATTTATCGGGATATATAGAAACAACATTAACAAGAACATCAACAACTACTAATACAACAGAATATAAACAATATTATGCAACAGTAACTTTAGATACTAACTTAGAAGTTGGAAATATATTTTTTCAAATAGCTTATGGCTCATCATCTGCAATATATAACATAAAAGATATTATGATTTTAAAAGGAACATATACCGAGAGTACAGTTCCAGATTATATTGCACATCAAGAACAAACCTTACCACTAACACTAGGCTCAACAGAACTATGTAAAATAGGAGATTATCAAGATTATTTTTATAAAGATAGTGGTAAGTGGTATTTGCATAAAGAAATAGGAAAAATAATTTTTGATGGAAGTAATGATGAGTCTTGGTATAATGACGGTCAAGCAAGTTATAAAAGAATAAGAATAGACAATATTGTAAATTCTGTACAATTACCTAATAGTAGTACAACTCCAAGTATATTAAGTAATTTATATAAAGCCAAAACTGGAGACCAGACTTATAGTGGAAATATGGGTATAACAATAGGAACAGCTGGAACAAATGTATTGATTTTTGATGATAATTTCAATTATAGTAGTAGTGCTACGGACTATAAAACTTGGTTATCAACACATAATTTAATATTGTATTATCCATTAGCAACACCAACAAACACAGAAATAACAGACACAACACTAATATCACAACTAGAAGCAATAAATAATGCAATAAGTTATGAAGAACAAACAAACATATCAAATAATACAATAGCTTTATTTGATGTAAAAGCATATCAAAATACTAGATTAATATTAGAAGAATTTGCAACAGCAATAGTTGCGTTAGGAGGTGTGTAATATGAATGAATTTCTAAGAAACTTTGTAATGACAACAATACTAAAAATGATAGACAATAATGTAGCAGAATGGCAAGTAAGAGAATATGCATTAGGTTGGTATACTAAAGGAGTATTAACAGAAGAAGATTTACAAACAATAGATGACAAGTATAAAGAAAAAGAAGAACCAGAAGAAACACCAGAAGAACCTGCAGAAGAAAATATTGAAAGTGAGGTGCAATAATGAATACAAATTTTCAAAAACCTGTATTTCATTTTAATTTTGTAAGAGGAGATAGCAGACCTTTCAAATTTTTTATAAGAACAAAAAATGGCGAAAATGTAAATTCAGAAGATATAGATACTTTATTTATAACTTGTAAAAAGAGCACAGATAATACAGCTTCAATAATATTTCAAAAAACGTTAGAAGATGTAACAATACAAGATGGATATTGTCATGTTATATTTAATCCTCAAGATACTGAAAGATTAAATTATGGAAAATATTATTTTGATGCAGAAGTTACTCTAAAAAATGGATATAGACAGACTGGATTTTATTCTTTCAATTTAACAGAAGAAACGACAATACACAGGGGGCGAGTTTAATGGAAATTGAAATAGGAGGAATAATACTAGAAGATGAATTAGAAATAGGAGGACTAGAATTAGATACAGTTAAAGATTATCCAGAATTAAAAGATTTAGAAGTAATACCAAGTAGTATAGAACAGAACTTTAATCACCCTAATAGTTATGGATATGACAATGTAAAAGTAAAAGCTGTTGCAAGTGATACATTAAATATAACACCTACAACACAAAGTCAAGAATATACAGGATTATATGGAACAGTAAATGTAGATGCAGTAGATAATACAATTGATAACAATATACAAGCAAGTAATATAAAAGATGGGGTAAGTATATTAGGAGTAGAAGGAAACGTTCAAGAATTAAATGGCGAAGAAATAACAGTAACAGCAACAAAACAACAACAAATAATTACACCAAGCACAGGAAAAAATGCTATAACACAAGTTACAGTTGAAGCGTTGCCTAAAACACCAACAGAAAAAGCTGTTAATTTTTATGACTATGACGGAACTCTATTATATAGTTATTCTAAAGAAGAAATGTTACAGTTAGAAAAATTACCACCATTACCTACACAAGAAGGATTAATTTGTCAGGGATGGAATTGGGAATATCAAGAAGTTATAGATTATGTTACAAAATATGGAATATGTGATGTAGGAGCGACTTATTCAACCGATAATGGAGAAACACGCTTTAAGTTTGTGATTAGTTCTCATGGTACTTATTCTCCAACTTTATCTTGTCGTGTAAGAAAAGGGTCAGTAACTATTGATTGGGGAGATGGTAGTGAACCTGATATATTAACAAATGAGACAGATAGCTCAATAGACATGACAGCTACTCACTTATATCCCAATATATGTCCTGCTGTTTATATTATAACAGTTTCCTATGCAGGAACTGGAGAATATTGGTATTTAGGTTCGCCTTTTGACTCACGATATTGTCAATATATTACAGAAATAAATTTTGGGAATGATATTGCAAATATTACATATTTTAGTTGTATGCGTTGGTATTCATTAACTACTGTAACATTACCCTTGGCATTTAAAACTTTGAGTAGTACATTTCGTTATACTTATAGTTTGAAGGCGTGTATTATTCCTAGAGGATGTACAATGGCTTCAAATATATTCCAAGAAGCGACAGCATTGAAGTGCGTTGTATTACCACCGACTGTAACATCTATCTTAACTTGGCATGGAGCAAACAGGGCTTTGCGAAATTTTTTAATACCTGAAGGAATAACAACAATAATACAATATTTAGCAAGTAATAATGCTTCGTTAGTTCGTTTTATTATTCCAGATACTGTAACAGAAATACAGTTACAGGCTTTTCGTGGTTGTAGTAGTCTATATTCTCTTTTTGTACCAAGTTCTGTAACACAGTTTAAACAAAACTGTTTTTTTGGCAGTGGAATATATTATCTTGATTTATCTTCTTATTCTAATCCTGATAACATACCTACAGCAGAAAATACTAATTTTTTAACTGATACTTCAGAAGATATGGTTATCTGGGTTCGCAATCAAGCTATGCTTAATGCATTTTCAGGGGCAACAAATTGGAGTACCTACGCAAGCAGATTTCAAATAGGAGGCAAATATGGTAGTTAGAGAATTTTATATGCAAAGAAAAGACGGAGTAAAATTATACAGAACATACTCTGATAAAAATTACAAAATAAAACAAATAGAAACAGGCAATATATATGATGAAGCAATAGATATAGAAGATAGTAATTATACTTATGAAGAAACAAATATACCTATTGAAGAGGAGGAAGAATAATTGGAAAATACACAAATAATCGAAAGATTAGTATCAGTAGAAGAGGCTAGAAAGTCTAACACAAAAAGAATAGACGAGCTAGAAGAAGAGTTAAAAGAAAATAGAGAATTAACTGTTGCAGTAAAAGAGATAGCAACAGAAATGAAACATTTAAGAGAAGACCAAATTGACATGAATAAAAGATTAAAAGATATAGAAGATAAACCTGCTCAAAAGTGGGACAAGGTAACAATGACTATTATAGCAACAGTAGTAGGAGGCATAATAGGAGCTATAATAAGTCAAATATTGAAATAGGAGGATAATTATGAAAGATAAAAGATTTATAACTATAATATCGGTTATGATGATGTGTGTAATACTAGGATTAGTATTTTTCTTTAGCGATGACAAAGAATTAAAGAAAGAAACTATAGAAAAAATAACAGATGTAGTAACAACAACTTATAAAATGTCAGATGCAGAAATAAAAGATTTACCTACAACAGAAATAGAAGCTCAAACAGAAGAACAAGAAAAAGAAGTATCAGAATCACAAGCTACAACAGAAACAGAAGGATTTGAAGAACAAGGAGAAATAGCTTACAATGGTACTAACGAATTTCCAAATGTTACTTTAGGAGACTATAAAGGGTTAACATACTATTCTCAAATAGATAGTAGATGGAAAGATCACCCTTATACAAGTATAGGAGATTCTAGTCAAACAATAGGAACATCAGGCTGTCGGTCCTACATGTGCAAGTATGGTAGTAACAGCAATAAAAGGAACAATAATTCCACCAGACATGGGAGATTTATTTGTTAGATATGGATATAGAAGTGCTAACAATGGTACATATTTTTCAGCTTTTAGATTTGTTGCAGATACATTCGATATAGGATATGAAGAAGCATATAGATTAGATGATGTAGTAAATCTATTAAGAAATAATCATTATGTAATAGTAAGTTGTGGCAATGGATTGTGGACAACTGGAGGGCATTTCATTACAATAGTAGGAATAGAAGGCGACCAATTAAAAATCTACGATCCTTATTTATATGCAGGAAAGTTCAATACTTCTACAAGAAGAGGAAAAGTAACAGTTAGTGGAAATACTGTGTATTGTTCAATAGATAATTTTAGAAACTATGCTAATTATCAAAAATTCTTTGCTTTCAAACATGATGGACAAGTACCAAATAATGATACAAAACCAGTAACAACAAACACATATATAAGATATGTTAATGCTAAAATAGGATTAAATATACGACAAACACCAAATGGAACAATAATAGGAAGCTATAAATATGGAACAGCAGTAACAGTATATGAAACAAGTGGAAACTGGAGCAGAGTAGGTGATAATAGGTGGGTAAGTTCTAACTACCTAACAACAAGTATTTACAATAATTATGTACCTATAAAAACAGGTTATAGAACAGGAATGTACAGAGTAACAGCTAGTGTGTTAAACGTAAGATATGGAACAGGAACGAATTATAAAGCTAAAACTTGGAGACAACTTACAGCTAATGCAAGAAGTCAAAATAGTAGATTAGGAAATTATTATACTAACGGACTAAAAAGAGGAGTTGTAACAACAATAACAAAAGTAATAGGCGAATGGGGATTAACTCCAAGTGGATATGTAAATTTAAGATATTGTACTAAATTATAAAATAAAGGTAGATTAGATTAAGTTCTAGTCTACCTCTTTTTTTATGCCAAAATGCAGTAAAATCAAGGCAAGTAAGTATATTGCTTAGAAAATAATTCGGCTTATTTTGCATTCTAAACGGCCGTTTTTTAGCCGAAATTGGCCGAAAAAAATAGAGATTAAAATCTCTATAATTGGTGTTTGTTATATTTATAATAAAATTGCATAGGGCTAAGAACTTCAATATCATGTTCTTTATGTAATTTTTCTTGAACAGAGTTGATATGAGTATCTTGAGTTATAAGATATTTTACATTTCCATCTATACAACAATCAATAAATTTATTGTCAGATTTGTCTTCTTCGCAGTAATCACAATTATAAATGTGATCTATTTCTTCAACTTGCCATAAACACTTAGAAAGAGTTGCCATTAACGGAAAAATATTAAATTCTTTGCTATTATCTATCCTACTTAATGCTTCCATTAAAATATTCCCAAACGTAACTAACAATTCATTTTGCATTTCTTTATTCATTACAAAGGATACCTTATTTATAGTTTTTAAATTAAAAATAGCTTTACAAAAGCTATCTTTTTTAAATATTCCATTAATAAATACATTTGTGTCTACAACAATTCTCATCTTATATAGTACCGTTTTTAACCTTTTTAACAATATTGTCTATATCTTCATCTGACATTTTTGCTTCTTCAATAAGAGAAGAACATGCATTGCATAATTCATCCCAGTCATTAGTACTAGAATTTTCAATTTCATCAATTAATATTTCTTCAACAGAAATTTTATCCTTTATTTTTGCCATAACATATCTCCTCCTAACATTAAATTTTTTAAAACTTTTTATTATCATATTACCACCTATTAAATATTATTAACAAGATTTAGTAATATGATACAATAATATTATATCACAAAATTAACATAATATCAACAGTTTCTTTATTTATTAATATCATTAAAAATTTATAATGTCAATAGTTTTTGTTAAAGTTTTAAATTATGTGGATAAAATGTGGATAATCGACAAATTTCAACACAAATAAATTACATAATATGCTATAATATATCAAAGGAGATGATGTATTATGCAAGAAGCTTATATACAATCTCTACAAATGATAAAAGTATTGAACATAAAAAACAGAAACGAATATAACAGATATAAAAATTATTACTTAGTATTAAACATAGATAGTCTAAAATATATTTCAAGCAAGAGAAATTTCAATGATATAATAAAGATAGCGAAGGAAGTCTGAAAAGGCTTCTTTT
>JAZLAK010000074.1:0-4112 GCA_045613165.1 Bacilli bacterium
TATAAGTAGTTTAAAAAAAGTTAATATAGTAGATGTTATTAATATAATGTGTACTAGTGTAATATTAGGTAAGTATACCAATAAAGGTAAAGTATATGATATAGATAAAGAGACTTTAAATATATTAAATTATTATAGTAAAAAAAATAACTTGAATTATAATTATAAAGAAAATGATTTTAGTTCTTATTCTTTATCTAGAGTTTTACCTATTGCAGTATATAATTTTTATAATGAAGATACTTTAGATACTTTAGTACCAGTTATATCTTTAACTACTAGTAACGAAGTAGTTTTATTAGGTTCATATATATATTATAAATATTTAATTAATTTAATGGATGGTTATGAAAAATATAAAGCTTTGAAGATGGATATTCCTAAATATTTTAGTAAAGATAGTAAAAGATATTTTAAAAAGTTGTTAAAAGGAGAAATATTTTATAAAGATATTGTATTTGATGATAATATAGTTAATGTTTTAAATATTGTATTTTATGTTGTTTTAAATAGTGATAATTTTTTAGATATGTTTAATATGATTAATAGTTTAGAAGGTAATACTAATATTTATTCTTCATTAATATGTAGTATTGGTGGTATACTATATGGTAAAGATAATATTCCAAAGAATTTGATTAGAGATTTAGAAAATAAAAAAGATATAAATAATTATATTAAAAGTTTTGAAAGGATTTTTTTATGAGAAAGTATATTAAATATATAATAATATTAGGTTTAGTAATATTTTTTGTTGTTGGTCTTAATTGGCCTACTAATGATAATACTTTAAATGGTAAATATAATGTATTAATGAATATTAAAAATTATGGAGAAATTAAGTTAGAGTTAGATGCTGATATAGCACCTATAACAGTTACTAATTTTATTAAGTTAGTAAATGAAAAATTTTATGATGGGCTTACATTCCATAGAGTTATAGATGGGTTTATGATACAAGGTGGAGATCCTGATGGTGATGGCACAGGAGGTAGTAAAGAAACTATTAAAGGTGAATTTAGTAGTAATGGTGTTACTAATAATTTAAGTCATGAACGCGGTGTTATAAGTATGGCAAGAAGTAATGATATGGATAGTGCTAGTAGTCAATTTTTTATAATGCATGAAGATAATATTAATTTAGATGGAAAATATGCTGCATTTGGTAAAGTTACAAGTGGTATTGAAGTTGTTGATAAAGTTGTAGATGCTGTTAGTGAGTATGGAGATGATAATGGTATGCTTCCTACAGAAAATCAACCAGTTATAGAGTATATAAAAGTTATTGAATAGAGATTTAATCTCTTTTTTATTTTTTAATATTATTATATAGTATTTTTTTAGTTTTTTTGATAGAATAATAATAGTTTTAAAGAGGTGTAATTATGAATAAGTTAATTGCAATAGTTGGTATGTGTGGTAGTGGAAAATCTATCGCTAGTGATTATTTTGAAAATTTAGGTTATCAAAAAGTTTATTTTGGTGGCGTAACTATGGCTAAACTAAAAGAAGCAGGTTTAGAAGTTAATCCGGAGAATGAACGAGCGATGCGTGAAGGCTTAAGAAAAGAATATGGTATGGCGGCGTATGCTATTATACTTTTACCTAAAATAGAAGAGTTATTGAGTAAAGGTAATGTTATTTTAGATGGTTTATATTCTTGGGATGAATTAAAAGTTTTAAAAGAAAAATTTTCTAATTTAAAAGTTATTGCTATTGTAGTTAATAGAGCAAAAAGATATGAAAGATTAGCATGTAGAGAAATTAGACCTTTTAATAATGAAGAAGCTAAAGATAGAGATATTACTGAAATAGAAAATTTAGCAAAAGCCGGTCCTATAGCGTTTGCTGATTATTATATTTTAAATGATGAAAATATAGAAAAATTTAAAGAAGAATTAGATAATATAACAAAATTAATAAGTGAGGAAGATTAAAATGAAATTAAAAGATTTATATATAGATTTTTTTGTGGAGAAAGGTCATAAACAAATACCTAGTGCTCCAGTAGTGCCTGAAAATGATCCGAGTGTATTATTTAATACTGCTGGTATGCAACCTTTAATACCGTATTTATTGGGTACTCCACATCCATATGGAACAAGATTGGTTGATTATCAAAAGTGTATTAGAACTAACGATTTAGATGAAGTTGGTGATACTTATCATCATACATTTTTTGAAATGTTAGGGAATTGGAGTTTAGGAGATTATTTTAAAGAAGAAAGTATTAGTTATAGTTTTGAATTTTTAACTAAAGTCTTAAATATTCCTGTTGAAAGATTGGCGGTTACTATATTTAAAGGTGATGACTTAATTAAGAAAGATGAAGTAAGTAGAAATAAATGGTTAGAATTAGGAATAAGCGAAAAACATATTGCTGAAACTGTTGAAGATAATTTTTGGATAGCTGGAGAAACTGGACCATGCGGTTCGGATACTGAAATATTTTATTTTAGAAGTAATGATGAAGTTCCTGAAATATTTGATCCAGAAGACACTCGTTGGGTTGAAATATGGAATAATGTATTTATGGAATTTGAAAAACATAGTGATGGAACAATAACAGAGTTACCAAAGAAAAATGTAGATACAGGTATGGGTTTTGAAAGAGTTGTTGCAATACTTGAAGGTGTTAATGATAATTATGAATCTAGTATTTGGAAAAGTACTATTGAATTAATTCAAAAGATATCTGGTAAAAGTTATTTAGGTAATGAAAAAAGTATGCGTATAATTGCTGATCATATAAGAACTGCAGTATTTATATCAGCAGATAATTCTGGTATAAAACCAAGTAACACTGATCAAGGCTATATTTTAAGAAGATTAATTAGACGTGCTATTAGACATGCTAAAAACTTAAATATTGATATTAATAGTGATTGGGAACAACAATTAGCTCTTAATATAATAAATGAATATAAAAGATATTATAGTGAGTTAGATACTAATCAAGAAGTTGTTTTAGAAGTATTAAGAAATGAAAAGAGTAAATTTAATAGAACTTTAGAAAAAGGTTTAAGAGAGTTTGAAAAAATAGTATCAAATATAAATGATGGTAAATTGAATAAAGATTTTGCTTTTAAATTATATGATACTTATGGTTTTCCGATAGAGTTAACTGAAGAATTATGTAATGAACGTGGTATAGAAGTTGATACTGAAGGTTTTAAAGAAAAGTTTAAAGCTCATCAAGAATTATCTCGTGCTGGTTCTAGCGAAAAATTTAAAGGTGGTTTAGCTTCTACTGGAGAGATGGAAACTAAATATCATACTGCAACACATTTATTAAATGCAGCTTTAAAATTAGTTGTAGGTCCTGATGTTCATCAAAGAGGAAGTAATATTACTGGCGAAAGAATGCGTTTTGATTTTAGTTGTGATCATAAATTAACTGATGAAGAAAAAACTAAGGTAGAAAGTATTGTAAATGATTGGATTAAAGAAGATTTACAAGTTACAGTTAAAGAAATGAGTAAAGATGATGCTATTAATAGTGGTGCTGAATGTATGTTTATAGAAAAATATCCAGATACTGTTACTGTATATAGTATCGGAGATATATCTCATGAATTATGTGGTGGGCCACATGTTAAAAATACTCGCGAATTAGGTAAATTTAAAATAAAAAAAGAGGAAGCATCTTCTGCTGGTGTTAGAAGAATTAAAGCAGTTTTAGAAGACAATTAGAATTATGCTATAGTGAACACTAATTTTTTAAAAAAATGAAAACTTTACAGATTTTAAATATTATTTAATATTTTAAACAGATTTGTTAAAAGTATTTATTACTTTTGATATTTCTGTTTATTTTTTGTTTTAATATTCATTTTTTGTGATTTGTTATTGAATTTTATGTGTGTTACATTGTTGAAGAAAGGAACAGTTTTTATGAAAAATGAATTGGTTTTTATTAATGATAAAGTAGTAAAAAAAATATTAAATAGTGAAAGAAGGGAATGTAGAGAATACTTGGTAAGAATAATAAGTGGAGTTACAGGAATAGATTATAAATTATTAAAAGATAATATAGAGTTGATAACACCAGAAATAAGTGGTAATGCTAATATAATAAATAGTACTGTAGATAGTATATTTAAGAGTAAAAA
>JAZLAK010000075.1:0-11019 GCA_045613165.1 Bacilli bacterium
TATCAAAAATTTAAATAAAAAACCATTTTATAAAGTGAGTAAATTTGTAAGGTATTTATTAGGGGATTTTGATAATGATATAGAAAAAAAATTAATAAATATTTTATCTGATAAAAATGATAATGTTACTTTAAAATCTATTTTAAATATTTGTAGAATATTAAGTGTTTCGGTTAATGGTTGGCATATTTATGAAAAAATTATTGAGTTACTAGATGCTGATGACAAATTGTTAAGAGAAATTAGTTGTTTATTATTTGATACAGGTGTTGTATCTGGAGAATATGGGATTGCAAATTCATTTAAATCAAAATATGACTTTTTAAAAACAATAAAAAGTAAGAATGAAAATGTGAATTTATTTGTTAAGAATGAAATTAAGAGGTTTGAAGCTTTGTATAAAAGTGAAAAAATGGAAACAGATAAAGAAATTATTAAAAGAAGAGTAGAATATGAATTAGATCATAAAAAAGAAGAAAATACTAATAAAACCGATGAAAATTAAACATCGGTTTTGTTATCTTCTAAAGTATCTATAACATTTATTATTTCATCTAATGTACTAATAAATAAATGTGAATATGTTTTTAACGTTTCTTCTATTTTAGTGTGTCCTAAATATTTAGCAACTACTTGAATATTAGCACCTTTATTAATTAATAATGATGCACAGGAATGTCTGAAATCATGTAATCTAATTTGTTTTATTCCTGCTTTTTCACAATTAGTATTCTTACGATCTGCAAGAGCATTGCTACTTATTGGAAGTGCATCTCCAGCAACAAAATAATTCTCATTAAAACCATTAAGTTGTTTAGCCTCTAATTTAGCCTTTTTAAGACGATTTACGAGTACTTCAGGCATCTTTAAGGTTCTTATACTATTTTGGGTTTTTGGCACTACAAATTTGAATTTTTTGACCGTTCCACAACGATCAGTAATTTGTTTTCTAACACTTAATGTTTTTCTTTCTAAGTCAATATCTTTCCACTGTAATCCTCTAAGTTCTCCTTTTCTAAGACCACAATAATAAAATATTCTAAATGTAGTTTGCCATTTAATATCTTCTTCAACTTCTATAAATTGTTTAAATTCATCATACGTAAAACATAATTGCTCAGGTGGTAATTCATTTGGATTATTAAAGTTTGTCATTTTAGGATATACTTTAACAAAACTAAATTCATACCATGCAGTAGCATAATTAAGTATAGATTTAAGAAATTTATAAATATCATTTTTAGTTCTTGTAGCAAGTGTTGTTTTATAATCCATATAATCGTGCCATCTCTCAAAATGAGAGTAGTTAAAGTATTTTAATTTAACTTTAAAATTATACATGGTGAGGAATATGAAGATAAACATATTTATTCATATAGTTTGAAGCATCAAGCGATCTTAGCATTTGAAAAATGGAATAAAGATAAAAATAGAATATAAGTAATTAATGCTTAATAGATTTTCTCAAACTATAATTAAAGTATATTTAATTTTTAATATTTCATATACTTCAGCTTTCACTTTTTCTTCATTTTCCCCAAACATATTAATTAAATCTTTAGCAGAATTATAATGTTGTAAAAAGGAACCTTCATACATAGCATTTCAATAATATGAATTAGCAATATAATAAGGCATTATATAACTTTCAATATACTCATCATAATTATCGAGAAAAGGTTTTAATATAGCATTAAATTCTTCATCACTAATATCACCATTAGTAGTCTTTCTAATCATAGACACCTCCAATTTGTTGTATTAATCTCTTAAATATTAAAAAATTACAAGTTTTATTTAACAAATTTTAAATTTTGTTGTGATAATTAGGGGCAAAAAGTCAATTTTTGTCACTCTTTGTGTTATAATTATAAATGGGAAAAACTTTGTAATGTGGAGGTAAAAATATGAATGAAACTGAATTAAAAAAGTTAGAAGATAGATTATGGTCTGCAGCAGATAAAATGAGAGGTGCGGTATCAGTATCAGACTACAAATTTATAGTATTAGGATTAATATTTTTAAAATATATTTCTGATTCATTTGAAGAAAGATATAAAGAATTAGTAGAAGAAGGATATGGATTAGAAGAAGAAAAAGATAGTTATGCAGAAAAGAATATATTCTATGTGCCTAAAAATGCTAGATGGAGTTATTTAGAAGAACATTCTAAAGATGATAATATTGGTGAAATTATCGATGATGCATTAACATTAATAGAAAAAGATAATACATCATTAAAAAATGTATTACCTAAAGATTACAATAGTCCAACTATGCGTAATGTAAATTTAGGAGAATTAATAGACTTATTTACAAATATTAAAGTTGGAACTAAAGATGCTATCCAAAGTGATGTTTTAGGAAGAATATATGAATATTTCTTAGGACAATTTGCTAAGAACGAATTACAAAAAGGTGGAGAATTCTATACACCTGCATGTTTAGTTAGAACTATGGTTGAATGTATTGAACCATATCAAGGTAGAGTATACGATCCAGCTTGTGGGTCTGGTGGGATGTTTATTCAATCATTAAAGTTCGTTCAAGAGCATCAAGGAAATATTAATAACATTAGTATTTATGGGCAAGAAAAAAATCCAACTACTTGGAGATTAGCAAAAATGAACTTAGCGATACGTTCACTAAATGGAGATTTAGGTAAATATGCAGCAGACACATTTACAGAAGATCTTCACAAAGATTTAAAAGCAGACTTTATTTTGGCAAATCCACCATTTAATTTAGAGTGGGATGTTGATAAAGTATCAAAAGACCCAAGATGGAGATATGGATTAGCACCAAAGAATAATGCAAACTATGCATGGCTTCAACATATGATATCTAAATTATCTCAAAATGGTAAAATGGCTTGTATTCTAGCTAATGGTTCATTATCTTCAGGTGGACAAGAAGGAGAAATTAGAAAAAAATTAATAGAAAATGATTTAGTTGATTGTATTATTTCTATGCCAACTAATTTATTCTATACGGTTATTGTTCCATGTTCTATATGGATTATTAATAGAAATAAAAAACAAAAAGGTAAAACATTATTTATAAACGCTAATAATTTAGGAACAATGGTAACAAGAAGATTAAGAGAATTATCAGAAGAAGATATCAAGAAGGTAGCAGAGACATATCATCATTATCAAAATAATGAGAACTATGAAAAAATTAATGGATTCTGTTATTGTGCTTCGACTGAAGAAATTAAATCAAATGATTATGTATTAACTCCTGGAAGATATGTGGGAGTTGAAGATATTGAAGACGATGGTATACCATTTGAAGAAAAAATGAAAAAAATCACTTCTGATTTATCCAAACAATTTGAAGAGTCTCATAGATTAGAAGAAGAAATAAAGAAAAATTTAAAAGCAATTGGATATGAAGTTTAATTATAGAAATTTTGATTTTTAAGAATAGGAAGTGAAAGTCATGACTAAAATTAGTAATATTACTAAAAAAGTATATAGTGGGGGTACACCAGACACTAGAAAAAAAGAATATTGGAATGGGGGTATAAAGTGGCTATCTTCTGGAGAAACTAGAAATAACTTTATATATGATACTGAGAAGAAAATTACTGAGTTGGGCGTTTCTAATTCTAGTACTAAATTATCAAATAAAGGAAGTATCGTCATGGCTTGTGCAGGACAAGGATTTACCAGAGGACAAACATCATATCTGATGAATGACATGTATATCAATCAATCGGTAATATGTATTGAACCAGACGAAGAAAAGGTAGAAGGGCTATATTTGTATTATTTCTTTAAAAATAATTATCAAGTGCTAAGGAATTTATCAGATGATCACAGTTCAAGAGGAAGTATTACTACAGCTATGATAAAGAATTTAGATGTGAATTTTCCAGCACTAGAAGTTCAAAAGAAGATTAGTTGCATTTTATATAGTTTAGATAAAAAGATAGAATTAAATAATGAAATAAATAATAATTTGTATGAGATTTCAAAACAATTATTATTAAAATATTTAGATGAAAATAGCAATTCTGAAGAAATGAATATAAGTGAGTTACTTAATGTATTTACTGGAAAGAAAAATGCTAATGAAACATCACCAACGGGTAAATATAAATTCTTCTCTTGTGCACCAGAAAGTTTGCTATCAGATACATATTTATACGATGGTGCAGCAATAATAGTTGCTGGTAATGGCGCATACACAGGAAGAACTAGATTTTATGAAGGTAAATTTGAACTTTATCAAAGAACTTATGGATTAATATTAAAAGATGGCTTTGATAAAAATAATATATATGGTTTATATATATTTATGAAAACTATTTTTGAACCAGATAAAATGGGTGGAACTCATGGTTCAGCTATACCATATATTGTATTATCGGATTTAACTGATTATAAACTAAAATATAATAAAAATGAATTTGATAAGTTTTCAAATTTAGTAAGTAGTAATATAAAAATGATTCAAGAAAATGAAAAATCTAATGAAGAATTATCTCAATTAAGAGATACATTATTACCAAAGTTAATGAATGGTGAAATGGATTTAGATAATATAGTGATTTAATCATATAAATTGTGATTTGAGGTAGATATATGAATATAGATGACTATGCTATAAATATTAAAAAAAATATTGAAAGAATAAAAGAATCCGATTCCGCTGTTATTATTGATACTACAATAAAAAACTATGCAATATATAATTCGTTTTTTGTTGAACTACAAGAAAAGTTATCAAATGATGGTAACAAATTAAATCATAAATTGAATGCATTAAATTTCTTGATTATGCATTCAACATTTATGTTTAATGGATTTATTAATGATTTGATAACAAATAATTATTATTCATTAAAAATAAATATAAGAGTAATAACTGAATTCTATTTTAAATTGTTATTTCTGTTATATAGTGATGATTATGTTTCTGAATTATACTTAGATTTTAATAATATTTATTTATACAATATTTCTCAAAAATTTAATAATAATTTAAGAATGGATAGTAAAGAACAACATAAATTAGAAAAAATATATACTGAAACAATCAAAAAATATAATCTTCCTATTAATATAAAAGAAGATTATTGGATTAAAAAAGCTTTAGAGCATATTACGGGAAGACAATCTAAAAAGAGCATCCAAGGTATTATTAATTGGTTAAAAGATAATGAAAAAATTGATAATGCTATAATAATATCATATGAAGACAATTGCGACTATAATCATTGTGGAATTGGTTCTATGAATTATCAACAATTAATAGATTTATATGATTCTCAGGGTGAATTTTATAGTATATATAAACCAATACTAAGTGAATTTAATTATATTCTTATTAATATTGTTGTTAAATATATGGCAGAATATTCTGAATACAAAAATCAAGAAGTATTGGATGTATTACTAAATAATATGAATTTAGTTTTTAAGCAAGGGAGTGAGTAACATGTTTACAGAAGAACAATTAGAAGATATGACAATGTCGTTATTAGATAAGTTAAATTATGAGTGTAAAAATGGATATGATATAGAAAGAGATTATCATAGTGTTTTTTATGATGCTACATTATTTGATGATATATCTAATATTAATAGAGATTTTACTGATGAACAAATAAATGAAGCTATAAAAACTATTAAGAATTTAACTTATAATAACGTTGTTGAAGATAATAAAGAGTTTACTAAATACTTATTGCAAGGTGTACCAGTAGAAGTTAAAACAAATACTGGATATCAATATAAAAATGTTAAATTGATTGATTTTGATAATGTTGAAAATAATCACTTCCAAGCTATTAATCAATTTACAATTATTGAATTTGAACAAAAAAGACCAGATATAATTATATTTGTTAATAGTATACCTTTAGTAGTCATTGAACTAAAAACTGCAACTAATGAAGATGTTAAATTAGAAGATGCTTATCTTCAACTACATAAATACAGAGAAGTATCTATACCATCATTATTTAGATATAACCAATTTTTAGTTATAAGTGATGGCGTGACTGCTAAAGCAGGAACTATTACAAGTCCATACAGTAGATTTAGTGATTGGAAAAAAATTGAAGATACAGATGTAGTAACAGAGAATATGCCAACTCATGAAACTTTATTTAATGGAATGTTTAGAAAAGATAGATTATTAGATTTAATTGGTAATTATATTTTATATAGTAATGATTCTAAAATACTTGCACAATATCATCAATATTTTGGTGTTAAGAAAGCAATTAAGTCAACTGTAACAACTGGTGCTAAAACAGGTAAAGCTGGAATAGTTTGGCATACTCAAGGATCTGGCAAATCATTTAGTATGGTTTTCTATGCTGGAAATATGATCAAAATGTTATTAAATCCAACAATTTTAGTTGTAACAGATAGAAATGATTTAGATAATCAATTATATGAAACATTTTATAAATGTTCGGACTTTTTAAAACAAAAGCCAGTACAAGCAGATACAAGAAGTGATTTAAAAGAATTACTTAAAGATAGAGTAGCAGGTGGAGTATTCTTCACAACGCTTCAAAAATTTGAAGAAGAATCAGGATTATTCTCGGATAGAGATGATATCTTAGTTTTAGTTGATGAAGCACATAGAAGTCATTATGGATTAGAAGCCACTGTAAAATTAAATCTAGAAACTATGGAAGCTTATAAAAAATATGGTACTGCTAAATTTTTACATGATGCATTACCAAATGCAATTTATATCGGATTTACTGGAACTCCTGTTGAAACAAAAGATAAATCAACTTCTTCTATATTTGGAGAAGTAATAGATACTTACGATATGACACAAGCAATATTAGATGGTTCTACAGTGCCAATATCTTATGAATCAAGAATGGCTAGAGTAGGATTAAATCAAAAAATTCTTGATGAAATAGATAGATACTATGCATTTGTCGAGAAATCAGGAGTAGCAGATGATATAGCTATAAATAAATCAAAACAAATGATGGCAACAATATCTCAAGTTATTGAAGATCCAGATAGATTAGAGCTAATTGTAAAAGATATTATTAGTCACTATGAAGAAAGAAAAAATATGACTGCTGATCATGTAATGGTAGTAGCGTATTCTAGAAAAAGTGCTTATACAATGTATAAAAAATTCTTAGAACTTAGACCAGATTATGAAGATGTAGTAAATATGATTATTACACCAAGTAATAAAGATTCTGAAGAAATGCAAAAAGCTATTGGCACTAAGGGTGATAAAAAAGAACTTGAAAGAAAGTTTAAAAGTGAAGAAGCTGGAGAAAAGTTTAAAATTGCAATTGTTGTTGATATGTGGCTTACAGGATTTGATGTACCGCAATTAGGAACAATGTATATTGATAAGCCAATGAAAGCTCATAATTTAATGCAAGCTATTGCAAGAGTTAATAGAGTATATAAAGATAAAAAAGGTGGATTAATAGTAGATTATATTGGACTAAAAGGATGGCTATTAGATGCATTAAAAACATACACAACAAGAGATCAAAATAAAATTAAAGATACGGAAGAATTAGTAAATGTTTTATTAGATAAATTAGAAATAATAGACAATATGTTTAATGATTTTGATTATTCTAATTTTAAAGAATTAGATAATACTGGTAAGTATCATTTAATTAAAGATGGAGCTAATCTAATGTTAGCAACAGAAGATACAAAAAGAAGATATATGAAGCATAGTCAAGATGTTAAAAATCTTTATACATTATGTAATGGTGTTGTTAATAATATTATTAAGGATAAATGTTTATTTATAATTTCAGTTAAATCATTTATTTTAAAAATTACTAATACAGGTAAATTAGATGTATCTGAAATTAATAATACAGTTGGTAAGTTATTAGAAGATGCCATTCATGAAGATGAATTATTAAACTTAGGAGAATTAACTAGAGGTAATAGTTTAGAATTATTAAGTGATTCTATCTTAAGTAAATTAAGAGCAATGAAAGATAAAAATGTTGCTGCTGAAGTATTATCTAGAGCAATTAAGACTACTATCGGTGATATAGGAAAAATAAACTTAACATTACAAGAAAAATTCTCAACTAAGTTCAATAAAATTGTTGATATGTATAATGAGAGAACAGATATAGCTGATATAGAAAAAATCATTGAAGAAATGATTAAATTGAAAAAAGAAATCGAAGAAGAAATTGCTAATGGAAATGAATATAATTTATCTCCAGAAGAAAAAGCATTCTTTGATGCTCTAAGTGCAGATCAAGAGATTAAAGAATTAATGCAAGATGAAGTTCTTGTACAAATTGCTAAAGATTTAGTAGAGTTGATTAATGAAAATTTAACTCTTGATGCTTTTAAAAGAGAAGATGCTAGAGCAAGAATTAGAAGTAATATAAGAAAATTACTTATCCAATATAATTATCCAGCTGTAAAACGTGAAGGTGCAGTTGATAAAGTAATTAAACAAGCAGAGTTAAAATATTCAAATGCTTAATTTATAGTATTAGTGAAGTAATAGGAGTAATATATGGCAAAAAATGATGGCATTTTAATTGATAGTATATTAAATATTATAGATTTTGAAGGAAATATAGGAAGAAAATTTGATTATTTTGCAATTTCTCAAATATTAAAAGATTATGATTTGTCAGATGATGAGTTGCAAGAAGGTATTGTAGATGGAGAAAATGATGGAGGAATCGATGGTATCTATATTTTTGGTAATGATAAATATATTACAGATTTAGAAACCATAGAACCTAAAAGTACTAAAAAATTAGATTTATATTTTATTACATGCAAACATGATGATTCATTTAAATTAGGATTAATAAATGACATTACAACCACATTGGATGAGTTACTTGATTTTTCAGTAGAAGAAAGTGAAATTAAATCAAAATTTAATTCAGAAATATTAAGCAAAAGGCATTTAATTAAAGCTATATATAGTAAAGTTGCGCCATATTTGTCTAATTTCTATATTAATATTATATATGCATCACGTGGTAATAAAGAGGAATTGGCTGAAAATGTTTTGAAAAAATCGGAATTTTTAGTAAATAAATTAAAAAATATATTTAGTTCTTGTGTTGTAGATTTTAAGTTTGTCGGTGCAGACAAGCTTATTGAATTATATAGGAAACAAAAGCAAATGTTCTCATCAATAAACCTTAAGGAAATAATAACATGCGATAATTGTTATGTTGCGTTATGCTCTTTACAGGAATATTATAAATTTATTACAGATGATCAATTAAAACTTAAAAGATATTATTTAGATTCTAATGTTAGGGCATATATGGGATTAAACAGAGTTAACTCAGCTATATTAAAAACTTTAAATGAAAATTATTCTACAGATTTTTGGTTTCTAAATAATGGTATCACAATTTTATCCGATAGTGTAACGATGGTAGGCAAGACAGCTAACATTGCTAATGCACAAATAGTTAATGGGTTACAAACTACAGAAACTATTTATGATTATTTTCAAAATAAAGATAATAGCATAATAGATGAGAGGAATATTTTATTAAAAATTATTGTTTCAGATAATAATAGTATTAGGGATGAAATAATATCATCTACTAATAATCAAACAGGTGTTGAACTGTATTCTTTAAAAGCTACAGATAAAGTTCAAAGAGATATTGATGAATACTTAATTAATTTTGATATATTCTATGAAAGAAGAACCAATTATTACCTTAATCAAGGAATATCAAAAAATAAAATTATTACTCCTTTACAGTTAGCTTATGGATATGTAACAACAATATTAAAATTGCCATATAAAGCAGCGAAATTAAAATCAAAATTTATGAATATTCCTAACCAATATGAAATGGTTTTTTCTCCTAAAATACCATTAGAATATTGGAAAAATATGGCTTTGATACTTATGAAAATAGAAAGAGTAATAAAAAACAATTTATATAAGTATACACGCGCTACTAATATGTTAAAAAATATGAGATGCATAGTTTTATTTATTTGTTTAGCAAAGTATTTTGGTAAATTTAATTATAACATTAAAGACATTATTAATTTGGATATGTCAAAAATATCTGATGAACTAATTGAGGAAACATTTAACGAGATTCTTGAAATTTCAGATTATCGTGATATGAAAAGCAAAAATAAAGTATTAGCGATCTGTGAAAAAATATCAACTAAACATGAAATTCCTGATATTGAAACAATTAACAATAGACCTGATCTTTTGTCCAATAAGAAAAATTATCACATAAATAATGAAATGATAGAAGATGTAATGAAGCTATTGCCAGAACAGCCTTGGCCTAAAAAAGTAAATGAAGATATAGGAAGAAAACTTGGAATTAAACCTCAAACTGTTTCACACATAATAAATATTTTAATTAGTAGTAAAAGAGTTTATAATCAGGTGGATGGAGAATTATTTGACTTAGAAGGAACTAAAGTTGAATAATTCTTTTTTAGGGACAGTGGTTTAAATAAAGTCTATAAATTACGAAAATATCGTCAATTTATAGGCATTTTAATAACCAAAAAAACATAAAAGAACTAATCAACCATCTCTTGAAAGGAGTCTATATGGCTATACTTTTTATTTATTAATAAAAAATAAATGTTATAATAACATTATAAAAGCACGATTTCTATCGCTTAATAAAAATGTTATAATTTAAAAGGAGGCAATAAAATGTTAAAGTAGGATATTAATAAGGTTATACTGTTAATACATAGAAAGACTTTATTAAAAGAATAAATTTTTATTTTTGATATGATATAATAAAGCAAAGTGGTGTAGTAAATGAAAAATCTAGAATATTTATTTGAAAATACAATATGTAAAAAACATAAAAGCAATAAAAATATGAAATATGATAAATTGATTATATCAAGTAAAATATTTAATGCTGATAGCATTTATAAAATAATAGAACATTTTAATTGGATGATAAAATTAGATTTAATAAAACCAGTTAAAATCCAAATAAATTGTAACATAATATCAGATGATGCAACTTTAATAGTTTTCGAATCAATTATATAT
>JAZLAK010000076.1:0-3886 GCA_045613165.1 Bacilli bacterium
ACAATTCATCTAAAGTCTTGTCAATACTATTATCAAGAATATTTTTATTAGAATTTATTTCACTTAATATATTTTTTTGCTCTTTCTTAGATAATTCTAACGTATTTGATTTTATTAAAATTATATTATTCAAATTATTAAATTCATTATATAAATCCAACTTTTCTTTTTCTAATCTATCTAAAATATTTTCTATATTAACTAATTTACTATCTAATTTTTTAATATCTTCTTCTATATTAACTACTTCTCTTTTTGTACTTTCTAATTCAAACTTTTCTAATATTAAACTATTATTATTTTTTACACTACCACCAGTTACAGAACCTCCAGTATGTAATATTTCACCATCTATTGTAACTATTCTATAACTATATTTAATATGTTTACCTAATTCATTCATAGTATTAATATTATCAACTACTAGTATATTACCTACTAAATTTTTAATAATATTAGAATACTTCTTGTCATAACTAATTAAATTATCTAAAGTATCTATAAAACCATTATAAGTCTTACAAATATTCAAAGTATTTTCGTCTACATATTTAGGTTTTATTACATTTAATGGATAAAAAGTACAACGTCCTAACTTATTTTCTTTTAAATAATTAATAGCATTCTTTGCTGCTAATTCATCATCAACAACTATTACATTAACACTATAACCTAACGCTACATTTAAAGCATCTTTATAATTAACTTCTGTATCGATAATTTTACCAACTATATTATGGATACCTTTTAAACTCCTACTATTTAAAATATTTTTAACACTATTTGGAGTACTAGCTTCAGTATTCAAATTATTTTCTAATATACTTATTTTATTTTTTAATTTAATTTCATTTAAACTCTTTTTCTTAATATTATCTAATATATCATTCTTATCATTTATTGATTTTTTTATTGAATCACTATTTTCCTTTATTTTAGAACCAATACTCTCTCTATCTATATTAAAACTTGATATTTCATTATTTAAAACTTCTATATCCTTCTTTATTTTTAGTTCTTTTTCTTTCATTAATACTATATTATCTTGTAATTTAATATCATCAACTTCATATTTTTTTCTCTCTAATGTTACTTGCTTCTCAGCATCAGTATCACTAATTTCCTTATTTAATAGTATTAATTTATCATTAAGTTCGCTAATTTCACTATCCAGTTTAGTACTTGTTAATTTTAATCTTTCTATCTTACTAGTATCACTAGAATTAGTAGTATCTATAGTACTTATTTCTTCATTTAATAATCCTATTTCTTTTTTTAATTTATTTACTATTTCTTCACTATTTTTTAAATCAATAGCAGTTAAAACTATATCTAATTCATCATTTTCTTTCTTTAACTTTTTATATTTTAAAGCATCATCTCTTTGTACTTTTAATGGCTCCAAACTTATTTCTAATTCTTTAATTACTAAATCAATTTTATCTATATTATCATTAGCACGTTCTATTTTTCTTAAAGTTTCTTCTTTATGTTTTTTATATTTCAATACACCAGCTGCTTCTTCTATAATCGCTCTTCTATCACTTACTTTACCACTTAATATTTCACTTATCTTACCTTGAGATATTATACTAAATGAATCAGTACTTGAACCACTATCAATAAATAATTCAGTAATATCTTTTAATCTAACTTTAGCATTATTTATATAATATTCATTTTCTCCAGTAGAATATACAACTCTTTTTATTTCAATTGTTTCAAAATCACTATTTAAATAATGATCACTATTATCAAACGTTAAACTAACCCAAGCGCGTGTCATAGGCTTTCTAGAGTTACTTCCTTGGAATATAACATCAGTCATATTACTAGTTCCACGTAAATTCTTTATAGATTGTTCTCCCAAAACCCACTTAACAGCATCAACTATATTTGATTTTCCAGATCCATTTGGACCAACTATGCCAGTTATTCCGTCACTTAAATTTATTTCTATCTTATCAGCAAACGACTTAAAACCATGGCTTTTAATACTTAACAACTTCATTATTATACCGCCTTCTTAATAGCATCCTTTGCAGCATTTTGCTCCGCTTCTTTTTTACTTCTACCAATCCCTGTCCCAAACACAATATTATCTACTAATACATTAACTTTAAATCTTTTATCATGTGCAGGACCTGTTTCTTCTATAAGGACATATTCTAAAGATTTCTTTTCAGTTTGTACCATTTCTTGTAAATGTGATTTATAATCACTTAAAAAAACTCTCTTTTCTTTAACAAAAGGTATAATAACTTTATAAATATAATCTCTAGCAACTTCAAAACCTTTATCTAAATATATTACTGCTAACACAGCTTCAAATACATCAGCAATAATAGTTTCATTTTCAGTATGATCTAAACCATGACCTACTCTTACATAAGGAATAAGATTAATCTTTTTAGAATATTCATATAAAGCATTCTCACAAACATAACTAGCTCTAGTTTTACTCATATCTCCTTCACTTAAATCATGATTCTTATAAAAATACTCGCTCATAATAAGTTGAAGTACTGAATCTCCTAAAAACTCCAATCTTTCATAATTTTCTCCACCCATTTCATTAGAATAACTAGAATGAGTTAAAGCAATAGTTAAAAGTTCTATATTTTCTATTTCTATACCTAAATCACTTAAAAACTTCATATTTTTTCACCATAGTTATTGTATCAAAATATTCTTACTAACACAAGAATACAAAGAAAAAATGTATAAATATTCTTTTCTTATTAACTCATAATATTGAATATACTTATATAATTTGAGATTTTTTTAGTTTTTGATATAATTAAATCAATGAGGTGTAAAATGGAAGAATTATTAAAAAGTGAATATATACATTGGGGAACTGATAATTTAAAAGAAGAATTATGGTTGAATATAAGTCATGATAGATTTCATTCTAATAATGTAAAACCTAGAGGAGGTTTATGGTGTAGTCGCTTTGGTTTTGGTTTAGGTGATTGGATAGATTATATAAAAAGAAATAATTATATGTGGGATGAATTTTTAGGACGAAAAAAATGTTGCTTAGTCAAATTTAAAGAAAATGCTAGATTAGCTAAAATTGATACTAAAGAAGACTACCTACGTCTATATGAGTTAGGTTATATAAAAGATTTAAGCGAAACTGAAACAATTACAATTAATCATAGAAAAGCAGAAATAAAATATACATTAGATTATGAAAAATTATGTAAAGACTTCGATTTAATATACATAAATCCTTATTTATCAAACGAATTAGAACTTTATAGAGTTCCTTCCATATTAGTATTTAATAGTAATGCTATAGAATATTATAAACCAATTCAAGTTGATTACTACGATGAAGAAATTATAGAAGAAGGAGAAAAGAAGTTTATTCAAAAACCTAATGAAGATTATTATAAATTTATAAATTATATTAATGAAATATTTAATAAATTAAATTATAGTGATAATTTTTTAGAAGAATTAGAACTACTAAAAGATAAATTAAGTGAATGTTTAAAAGAAAACTTTAGTGAACTTGGTTTTAATATAGGAAACGAAGTAGACATTAACTTATTAATAGAAAATACTATTAGTAATATATACTATAAAAAAGAAGAAGAATATAAAAGTTACATTTTACAGAATAGAAAAAATATAGTAGAATAATAATATGAAAAAAATTAGTATATTTTTAATTAATCTTTATCAAGCCACTCCACTACATTGTCATAATCATTGTAGATTTATACCAACATGTAGTGAATATACTAAAATAAAGATTAATAAATTTGGTTTTTTAAAAGGAAGCTATTTAGGAATAAAAAGGATACTAAAATGTCATCCATTTGGAAAAAGTGGATATGATTTGTGAGGAATTGATTTATGAAAAGTTTTTTTA
>JAZLAK010000077.1:0-4298 GCA_045613165.1 Bacilli bacterium
TAATTTTTAAATAACTTTTTTTATTTAATTTTATATATTTTTTTAAAGTATAAATTATAAATATTATTACTGAATAGACTAAGATATACCATAAATGATAAAAATAACCTGTGAAATTAATCATATTATTTAATGTCAATCTTATTGATTTAGTAAAATTATAATCTACATATGTTAAAATTGGTAAATAACATATTAAAGGAATAAAAAGTCTTTTAAATGGTGCATTAGGAGTTTTTTCATATTTTTTGCCAGTTAAGTATCCACTAATAATTATAAATATGCAAATTGCTGGTGCTGCAATACTTCTCATTATTACGGCATAATACCAACTTAAAGTATTTTTAACCAACAAATTATTAACCAAAACTACACTAGTAATATGAATAACACAAACCATTAAAAAAGCTATGATTCTTAATATTTCAATATTACTTTTTTTCATTTTTAATATTTTCTCCACACAGTTCTATTTATATATCCGACATAACTCATTATGATTTTTACTACTTTATTTGATACATTATCTACATCATAATCCTTGACTATAGCTGGTTTTTCTTTTTGCTCTGTAACTATTCTTATTGAATCTATTATATCTTTTTCATCAACACCGCTCATTATTAATGTTCCTTCATCCATTCCTTCAGGTCTTTCATGAGCTTGTCTAATTGTTATTGCAGGAAATCCCATTATTGAAGATTCTTCAGTTATTGTTCCACTATCTGAAATAACGCAGAAAGAATTTTGTTGTAATTTGTTATAATCATTAAAACCTAATGGTTTCATATACTTAACTAAATCATTAAATTTAAAATCTAATTTTTCAATTTTTTTACGAGTACGAGGATGAGCACTAAATATTATAGGCATTTGATATATTTCTGCAACTTTATTTATAGCATTAAGTAATGATTCAAAATTTTTAGGATTATCTACATTTTCTTCTCTATGAGCGCTTAAAACAAAATATTTGTTTTTTTCTAAATTTAATCTTTCTAATACCTCACTATCATTAATTGCTTTTTCGTTCATTTTTAAAACTTCTTTCATACTTGAACCAGTTTTAATAACTGTCTCTGGTTTACAACCTTCAGCAATTAAATATCTTCTTGCGTGTTCTGTTAAAGTCATATTTATATCACTTAAATGGTCTACTATTTTTCTATTTATTTCTTCTGGTACCCTTTCATCAAAACATCTATTTCCAGCTTCCATATGGAATACAGGTATTTTATTTCTTTTTGCTGAGATTACAGATAAACAAGAATTAGTGTCTCCATAAAGAAGTATAGCATCAGGATTATATTTTTTTATTAAATCGTCTGATTTTTTAATAACATTTCCGATTGTTTCAGCTGGAGTTTCTCCCGCTGCATTCATAAATTCATTTGGTTGTCTAATACCTAAATCATTAAAAAACACTTCATTTAATTCGTAATCATAATTTTGTCCTGTATGAACTAAAATGTGTTCTGTGTATTTATCTAATTCTTTTATTACACATGCTAATTTAATTATTTCTGGTCTTGTTCCAACAATTGTCATTACTTTCATATTTTTCACCTATTTTATTTCTATATTTGTATATATTTTTTTATGTTCTTTAACCCATTCTTTCATATCTATAATCATCTCTTCATAAGATGGAACCTCAAAATCAAATGATTTTTCAGTTCTGACTAAAGTTTTTTCGCTTGCAGTTTGTTCTTCTTTTTTTATTTCTATATCTTTTTCAAATACTTCTTTTATTAGTTTTAATAAATCATATTTAGAAATAGTTTTATTATTTACGACATGATTTAAACCTGTAACATTATTTTCTATTGCCTTCTCCATTGCTTTAGCTAGTTGAATAGTTGTTACTCCTGTCCACATTACTTTTGAAAAACCATTAATAGTTCCAGTTTGATTCATAAACCATTGAAACAAACCTATTCCATTTGGGTTAAAATCTGGTCCAATAATAGATGTTCTTAATGTTACGTTTCTATTATTATTTATTTCACCTAGTGCTTTACTTCTACCATAAAAAGATGTGGCATCTGGTAAACATTCTTCATTATAATTGCCTTTTATTCCGTCAAAAACGCAGTCAGTACTTACATGTATAAATTTAAAATCATATTTTTCTGATAAAGAATCTACATAATGAGGTAATAGACTGTTTAATTTTACTGCTAAAGGTTTATTATCTTCTGCTACTTGATTTAAAATTCCTATACAATTTATTACTATATTTGGTTTTTGTTCTTTAATAATTTCTTCTAATGCTTCTTGATTTTTATAAGCATCGTAAACTATTTCACCATCTTTTACTCTCGTTCCTACAACTTCGTAATTTTTTTGTTTAAAATAATTGTATACTACATGTCCTAGCATACCATTTTCGCCTAATATTAATATTTTCACTCAACATCCCCCATTTTTTCTAATAGTTCAATCATTCCGTCAATATTTAATCTATTTGTATTATTTGAAGTATAAGATTCTACTTTTCTAACTTTACCATCGCCATTTGGATAAAATTTATCATAATTTAAATCTCTATTATCCATAGGGATTCTAAAGTAATCTCCCATATCTTCTGCTTTTGTCATTTCTTCTCTAGTTACTAAAACTTCATGATCTTTTTCACCATGTCTTGTTCCTATAATTTTTATTTCTGAATCAGCATTTTTATATTTTTTTACAGCTTCTGCAAGAGTTTGAATTGTTGCTCCTGGAGCTTTTTGAACAAATAAATCTCCTTGATTTCCATTTTCAAAAGCAAACATAACTAGTTTTACAGCATCTTCAAGAGTCATCATATATCTTGTCATATCTGGATCAGTTACTGTAAGGGGTTTACCTTCTTTAATTAATTTATAAAACAACGGAATAACACTTCCTCTAGATCCCATTACGTTTCCATATCTTGTTAAGCAAATTGTTGTATTACTGTTTTCTCCTAACATTCTAGCTTTAGCTATTATTGTTTTTTCCATTAAAGCTTTGCTCATTCCCATAGCATTAATTGGGTAAGCAGCTTTATCAGTACTTAAACAAACTATTTTCTTTACATTATGTCTTATTGCACTTTCTAAAACGTTATCTGAGCCCATTACATTTGTTTTAACTGCTTCAATTGGGAAAAATTCACATGAAGGCACTTGTTTTAGAGCTGCAGCATGGAATATATAATCAACTCCATTCATAGCTACATCTATTGTTCTTATATCCCTAACATCGCCGATATAGAATTTTAATTTATGATTATTATATTTTTTTCTCATATCATCTTGTTTTTTTTCATCTCTTGAGAAAATTCTAATTTCTTTTAAATCAGTATTATTTAAAAACATTTCTAATACTTTATTACCAAATGAACCTGTTCCTCCAGTAATTAATAGTACTTTATCTTTAAAAATATCTTTTTTCATAATTATTTCACTTCTTTCTATTTTTTATATTTTAATAATTTTGGATTAATTTTTTTCCATTTATTTACAAAATATGTACCTTTTTCATATATAAGTCTATTATGTTCTTCGCTACCACTATTTGTAGTTTGATGAGGTAAGTGTCCAACACCTAAATACGGGCAATACACTATTTCTTTTTTTACATTTCTTATTTTTAATGATATATCCGTGTCTTCGTAACAAGTAGGGTCGTATTCTTCATCAAAATTTCCTACTTTGTTTAAAAGAATTTTTGTAGTCATCATGCCACCGGTTCCTAAATATCCAATATCATTTCTGTACAATCCAGAAGGTGGCATATAATTATATATAAAATTGTTTACTGTATGGTAAGAGTACCCTTTATTGTTAAAGAATCCACCAGTCCATCCAATTGCTCCTATATTTTTATTTTTCTTAAATATTTCAATATAATTATCTAGCCAATTCTCATTCAATATCCATTGATCACTATCTAAAAAAATAATATATTTTTTTAGTGAATTTTTAATACCAATATTTCTTCCAGATGAGCATCCATTTTTATTGTTTTGATACACTTTTATATTTTTGTAATTATCTTTTATTTTTTCATAAGAACCATCAACGCTTTGATTATCTACAACTATTATTTCATAATTATATTTTTTGTTGTATTTTATTAATGTATCTAAGCAATTAAAAATCACTTTTTTATTATTATAGTTTAATATTACTACAGATATATTATCATAAAATTCTTTATCACATTTTTTTTCTTGAAAAAAACTATTTATTATTTCAGTACATACATCAAAACTATTTTTTAAATAGTTTTTTTTAATCAAATAATCAATATTATCAATGTTCTTATTT
>JAZLAK010000078.1:0-1995 GCA_045613165.1 Bacilli bacterium
TATTTTCTTAGATGTTTTACTAATATATTTATTTATAAAGTCATCTCTTTTTATTAATGTTAACTCACTTATATAACTAACTAATAACTCTTCTATATCAGCGCCATTAATTTTTTTATTAAAACTATTTTCTAAGTTCCCTAACCAAATATTTATAGAATTAATTTCACTCTTTAATCTATTAATATTAAATGTATTAGTTTGAGTTTCATTAATTAAATTACCTGCTATTTTACTATCTATATCATCAAATTTTTGATCTGAATTTAAATCCTTAGTTTGAATCTTAGCAAAAATATCTTTATTCTTTTGTTCTAATTCTTCAATACTATCTAACATAATATCTTCTTTATGTTTTAATATACTTATTAAACTAGCTAAGTCAAACAATGTTATATTTTTTAATATATCATTTATCTTATTATTTATATAGTTTACTAGTTCACTTACTAACTTATCACTAGGATCTGTGAATAATAATTCTATTTGTATTATTATCAAATCATCAATTTTAGTATTATCTAACTTATTTTTTAAATAATAAATAATACTATCATCAGCATTTTTATGGACTAAATAATAATTTACCATACTAACTATATTATTCATCATATCCCTCTTATTCTATAAATTATTATAACAAAACTTAATATATTTTACAATATAAAAAGTACTAGTTTCCTAGTACTTAAATTTTATTTTATTGTATAAGGATTACTTATACTTCCATCCCCACTATTTAAAGTTACGGAACTAGATAATACAAGTGATGGTCTAATAGCAGGTAAATCTCCTCCACCACCAATAACTCCTCCAGTATCACGTTGTTCCAAAGAAGTTTTATTTACAATTAGCATAAAATAGTAAGCACTTTCATCCCATGATGGTGACATAGTCCAATAAGCATTTCCATTTGCATTTTGGTATAAATAATTAGAATTACTTCTCCCTGCAAATATTACTTCATCACTTGTCAAGACACCTATATTATTTTCAAAAATTGTTGAAGATGTTTCATTTATACCTACAAAATCACATTTAAAACTCGGAGAATTTAAACGAGAATTAGGCCCATATTCACCCGCATACATATCTTCATGATATTTATACATAGATACATCGTTACACCATTCAGCTAATACTAAATTATTTTTTTCTTCTGAACTAAGTTTTTCTGAAAATGCCATAGAATTATAAGTTTCACCATTTAACCAAGGGTTTAATATACTTAATACATTACTAGAAGAAAAATTAAATTTATAGTCACCACTAGAAGGACTAGAATTATAATCAGTTAATAATACACTGCCATTATTTGTAATAAAAGCACTACTAGTATTATTTACATTAAAATCTGTAGAATCGCACTCATTATTTTCATCTGCAAGAACAATTTTAATATTTCCATTACCATCTATTCTAACTATTCTCCAACACATACCGCCAAAATTCAAATAGTTATCTTGTACATTTCCTCTATAATAATAAGTGTGCCCATAATCATCTTCTGCCATTGTTAATAAAGCTTCATCATTTAAAGAAAAATTACCTGGAACAGTTAATGGAACTGCTCTTAATTTAGTACCATTAACACCATTAGCAGCATTATTAATTATATTATAAGACAATAATTCTCTATTATTTTTATATGGATTTTCTGTTCTTATATCTTTTATATTTATTCTTGCTTCTAACTTTTTGTTCATGTCATTTGTTTGATTTTTTCCTGTTTCTTCATATGTTAATGTAAATGCGTAAGTTTGAGTTTCTTCTACCTCAATACTATTACCCACTAATATTCCACCTTCGATTGGAAATGTTGTTGCTTCATCTACTCCATCACATCCTGATTCGCATGTTAATGTATATGTGAAGTCATTTGATTCAAATGTAGATGTTCCTTCTAATATTTCTATTACTACTACATACTCAGTTATTGCATTACCTTGATTTGTTACTGTAAATGTTTTTGGTTCAAATGTTTTTCCTGGCATT
>JAZLAK010000079.1:0-7418 GCA_045613165.1 Bacilli bacterium
TCCAACAGGTGGAGCAGGTGTAGCTTTTCCAGCAGGAATTTGTAATTTAATTTTCTTTACGACTTCTTTTGCCACGAAAAACACATCCTTTCATATTTTCGCTGTTGTGGTATGGGCAAATCCGCTATTCCCCTCCACAAATATTTATATAAAAATATATAAATGCATAATAGATAATATCAATTAATTGTGGAAATGTCAAGACTTTTAAACATTAAATCTAAAATAGCAAATATCTCCGTCTTGCATTATATATTCTTTGCCTTCTAATCTCATTCTTCCGGCTTCTTTAACTTTTAATTCAGTTCCATAAGTATTTAAGTCATCAAAGCTCATTGTTTCACAACGTATGAATCCTCTTTCGAAGTCAGAGTGGATAATTCCTGCACATTGCGGAGCTTTCATACCTTTTTTAAATGTCCATGCTCTACATTCTTTTGGACCAGCTGTGAAGAATGTTGCAAGCCCTAATAAATCATATGTTGCATAAATTAATTTATCCAATCCGCTATTAGTTAAACCGATGCTTTCCATGAAAACTTTTTTATCGCTTTCTTCTAATTCAGCTAATTCACTTTCAAGTTTTGCGCAAAGCGTAATTACACCCGAACCTTCTTCTTCAGCAAAGTTTCTTACTAATTCTACATATTTATTTGTTCCAACTATTGCATCTTCTTCATTAACATTTGCAGCATATATAATAGGTTTTAATGTAATAAGACTAAAATTCTTTAAAATTAATAATTCATCTTCATTAAACTCTACATTTCTTAGTGCAATATTTTTTTCTAAATTTTCAACACATTTTTTTAATGTACTAATTTCTAATAGTTCTTTTTTATCTTTAGACATTTCAATTCTTTTACCCATTCTATTTATTCTATTTTGAACTATTTCTAAATCAGATAAAATTAATTCGACATTTATAATTTCTATATCTCTTATCGGATCTACATCACCTTCAACATGTGTAATATCACTATTTTCAAAACATCTTACCACTTCAACTATTGCATCTACTTCTCTAATATGTGATAAGAATTTATTACCTAAACCTTCACCATTCGAAGCACCTTTAACTAATCCTGCTATATCAGTAAATTCATATGTTGTTGGTACTGTGCTATCCGGATCATATAATTCCTCTAAAAATTCCAATCTTTTATCAGGCACTGTAACCACACCTATATTAGGATCAATAGTAGCAAAAGGATAATTCGCTGCTAATATATTTTTCTTTGTTATCGCATTAAAAAGTGTACTCTTACCTACATTTGGTAAACCTACTATTCCAGCTTTTAATGACATAATAATCACTCCATTCGAAAGTATTATAACATAAAAAATAGATTTAATTTAATAAATCTATTCACTTTTATCTAACTTTATTGTAACTGTTTCTGTTTTTCCATTTCTTACGTAAGTTATTTTCACCTTATCTCCTGGTGCATATTTATATAAATAATATTTTAAACGTGCAACTGATGTTACTTCATAATTTTCAATCTTAGTTATTACATCGCCCATTTGTAATTTTGCATCTGCTGCTGGAGAACCTTTTTGAGTTTCAATAACAACTGCACCTTCTAAGCTTGTATCTAAAGTTATTCTATATCTTGCTAAATTGAATGTATCACTTGAATCTAACATTGATATACCTATAAAAGGTCTTTCAATTTTTCCATTTTCTCTTAATTGTTTTGCATAGTTTAATGCATCTTCTATAGGTATTGCAAATCCCATACCTTCAACACCATCACTAACAAGTTTCATATTAGTAACACCTATTACTTGTCCGTTAGAGTTTGCTAAAGGTCCACCACTATTACCACTATTTATTGCAGCATCAGTTTGTATAACTTGCATTACCCAATCAGCACTTCCGGTATTTCCCACACTAACATCTACTAATCTATCTTTTCCTGAAAGAATTCCTCTTGTTACAGTCCATGAATATTCATTATCTAATGGAGCTCCTATTGCGAAAACAGTATCTCCTACTCTTAAATTTTCATTAGTACCAATTTCAGCAATCTTAATTACTTTATCTTTAGCAACTTTTAATACTGCTATATCACTATATGAATCATTACCTACTAATTCAACATCTTCTATAGTATCGTTTGTAAATTTAACTTTGATTGATGTAGCACCGTCTATAACATGTGAATTTGTTAAAATATATGCATATTTATTATCTTCTTCATATACGAAACCTGTTCCACTACTAGATAAAATTCCATTTTTATATGAACCTACTACTACAACAGCATCATATAACTTTTCTACAGCATCTGCTATACCAGTATCAGTTACAGTTACTTCTTTTTCACTTTTATTAACTATAGTTTGAACTGCTGCTGGAGAATAATTTACTAATACATACATTGCTCCAGCGCCTAAGAAAAATGTTAATAAAATTAATATTATATTCTTTGTCTTTTTAGTCATTATTAAAACTCCTTATCCATAAAACATATATCTTTAAAATTTACTGGAAAACCAATTGCATTTAATAATTTATCTATCTTTATTGTTTTTAATTTACCATTAACTATATTTATCTCATAAGTAATTTCATTAATCATAAGTTTAAATTCATCGGGAGATAACATTCTTTTCATTATAATTATTAAAGCAAATAAGTCTTCTTTTCCGTATATATAAACTCCATCTAATTTTGGAATATTAAGTTGGTTGTGAAATTCTGTATCTGGTATAGGTCGATGTGTCCTATAATCATATAATATATCTTCATGGGCGCATAAATTTCTATAGTTTGCAAGTATTGGTAAATATACACTTAATGTTTGAGGATCAATTCTATAAATTTCTGATATTTCAATTTGATCTTCTTTTTTCATTATTGTAAATAATTCACAAACTATACCAAAAGATAATACTTTTACTACAATCCAAAGAGGTACGTAACCATAATTCATTTGATAATGTTTAGTTGCTGAATGTTGATTACCATTTATTCTTATTTGACGTTTCATCTTTTTTATTAAATCATTTACTTGTCTAAATTTTTCTGGATTGTTAGTAAAGTTAGAAGGACGTAAGTAATCTTTTTCCTTGTAACCATATTTTTTAGATAATTGATATGAAAATATACTTTTAATATTATTTTCTATTATAAGTAAATTTTTAAATAGTATGTTTCTTATTTGTCTATCAAAATTGAATAGAGCATACATTTCTCTAAAATTTGCACCTGGCAAGAATTTTTTATCAGTTTTAGAACGTAGTAATAAATGTCTATATCCACTTACAAAGAAATAGTTTTCTCTTAGTAAAATTTCTTTAGCAAAATCCACATCATCTATTACTAAACCTTTATTTTCAAGTATGGAAATTTGTTCGTCTAAGGTTTTGAATATTTTATTTGTTTTAGTTGTTTTTGTCTGTTCTTGCCTTGACATACTATCACCTATTATAAATTCTATCACAACTAACATAAAAATAATATATTAAAAATGTGAATTTATTATGAAATTTACGTTAATTCTTTTTAAAATATTCAGCTATATATTTTGCTAAGTCTTTTGAGTAGTTAGTTTGATATGTTTCATTAGTTAAATTTTTTCTATCAGTTGCATTAGAAAGAAAACCACATTCTATAAGAAGAGTATCAGCTTTAACTTTATTATACATATATAATGATGAAGAGATTGGTTTTGTCTTTCTTTTGGCGTTAATGTTTTTTTGTAGATATTCAGCTAGTTCTTTATTGCCTTTATAGAATATTTGTGTTCCACTATATTTTGCATCTTTATAATAATTTTGATGAATTGAAATTACTAAATCAGGATTATATTCATTTATAAGTTTAATTCTATTATTGAAATCACTTCTTTTTCTTGTGTTAGTATTTGGCGTTGATAAATCGTAATCTCCATCTCTAGTTAAAATTATAATAGCACCGAAATTTTCTAATTCTTTTTTTATTTTTTTTGATATATTTAAGTTAATATCTTTTTCGTAAATATCTTTATATGAAGTTCCAATGTCTTTGGAACCATGTCCAACATCAATAATTATGGTCATATCATTTAAGATAAGTTTTTTATTTTTCGCTGTTGTATGTATACTTAATACTAAATTTAAAATTATTAGAGTTATTATAATTATTTTTTTCATAATAAATTGTATTATTGGTATTTAATTTAAAGTACAAAAAAAGCAAATCATTTGATTTACTTTTTAAATTATTTTTTACTTTTTTCTTTATTTAGTGCTAAAAGTATTCCTGATACGATAATAATATTTGATACTGAAATTATAATATTTCTTTTATATTCTGTGTTGTAGTTTTTTGAATCCATTTTATATAAAGTATAATTACTTTCACAATTTTCTTCAGTTTCATATTCAAAATCACAATTTATTATTTTGTATTCTTCATATGTATAAGTATAATCTTTAATAGCTAGCATTGTTATATTCGATATAGTTATTACTAATGCACTAACTATCCATATTACAAAAATAGCATTAAGTATAGAAAATACAATACCTTTCTCTTTTGAAAATAATTTCATTTTTATACCTCCTTTTTCATTAATAATTAGTAGAAGTTAATTTATTCTTCATTTATTTTTACATTTTTATTCATTACTTCATAGTTATCTGTTATAGATATAAATGCTTTTGGGTCAATTAATTGTATACCTTCTTTTACTCTAAAGTAATCTTTTGTTGATATTACTGACATTATTACTCTACTTTTCTTTTTAGAGAATCCACCTTCAGCATCAAATGCTGTTAAATCGTGATGTAATTCTTCCATCAAATATTTTTTTATTTCTTTTTCTTTTGTTGTTATTATGTAGAACGCTTTTGAATCACTAATTCCTATACGAGCTTTAGTAGTCATATATCTTATTATAACAATGACAATAGTTGAATATAAAGCTTGCTCTATTCCATATATTTTCATTGTAACAAGAACTAATATTACGTCAAAACCTCTAGATAATATTCTTGTATTTTTGTGAGTAAAATCATTATATACATCTTCTAATATATTTATAGAACCTGTTTTAAAACCTTCTTTATACATTAAGCCATAGCCATATCCCATTATGAAGGAACCTGCTATTGCTATTAATAATTCTTCAACACTTCCAGTCAAATCGATATGAATATAAGAAGTTAAATATATGAATAAAGGTAATGCTAAGGTTGGTATAAGATATTGTTTTAATCTATCTTTATCGTAAATCATATATATTAACCATAATGTCCATACGTTTATTATTAATAATAATGCAGCATTATTAAATCCATAACCATATGAAAGCATACTAGTTAATCCTAATATACCACTTGGAATAAGTTTAGACGGAATTATAAATAAATTTAAACCTAAACTTATAAGTAAACACCCTAATAATATTTTTGAATATTTTTTAACCTCTACCATAATTTTTCTACCTCTTTATTCTTAAAAATGATTTCATAAATTCTAAAATATCACCATTTAATACTTTATCTGTATTTGTATTTTCATATCCAGTTCTTACATCTTTAACTAAACTATATGGTTCTAGTGTATAATTTCTTATTTGACTACCGAAGTCTATATTCATTATATCACCTTTTAAATCATTTAGCTCTTTTTGTTTATTTTTTTGTTCTATTTGAAATAATTTACTTTTTAACAAATTCATTGCAGTAGCTTTATTTTGTATTTGACTTCTTTCATTTTGACATGTTACTACAATACCTGTTGGGATGTGTGTTATTCTTACTGCTGAGTCTGTTGTATTAACTCCTTGTCCACCACATCCACTACTTCTATATACATCTACTCTTATATCTTCATTTTTTATTTCAATATCTATGTTTTCATCTATTTCAGGAATAATAGAAACTGATGCAAATGATGTTTGTCTTTTACCTGCAGCATTGAAAGGACTTATTCTTACTAATCTATGTACCCCTATTTCACTTTTGAAATATCCATAAGCATGATTGCCATCTATTTTTAATGTAACACTTTTTATTCCAGCAGTTTCACCTTTTAATTTATCGATTACTTCATACTTGTAATTATTTTTTTCACAAAACATTGTGTACATTCTTAATAACATATCAGCCCAATCACAAGCTTCTGTTCCACCAGCACCTGGATGTATTTCTAGGAAACAACTTAGATTATCATATTCACTTGTAAATAAAGTTTCTATTTCTAACTCATTTAGTTCTATTTCAATATTTGGTAACTCTCTTTCGATTTCTTCAAGTTCATTTTTATCTTCATCTATTAATATTTCTAATAATCCTATTGAATCTTCAATTTTATTGTGGATAACTTGATAGTTTTCAACAGATTTTTTCAAATTTACTAATTCATTATTTAATTTATTTGCTTTATCTATATTGCTCCAAATATTCTCATCTTGTAATTCTTTTTCTAAATCTTTTATTTTTTGTATTTTGACATCTAAGTCAAAGTGACCTCCCAAGAATATTTAATTTTTCAAATAAATCATTATACTTTGTTTGTAATTCTTTCTTTTCCATAACGTCACTCCTAGAATGAGTATAGCAAATAAAAGAGTTTTTTGAAAGAGTATTTTTATAATAAAAAAAGCAACATAAAGTTGCTATAGAATTTTTAATCTTTTAATGTGTAACTATTATTTACTAATAATGTACTATATAAAAATAAAATATCCTGATTATTAAAATTTATTTTATTTAAGTAAGTTTCACTATTTATGTATCTTGTATCTATTAAAGTTATTTTGGAATAAAAATCTATTAGTAATGGCGCTAAACTACTTGAAAATGAATCTCTAAATATTATTAGTTCTCTACCAGATGAATTTAAATTATTTGTTATTTCTATATAAGAAGATGCTCCTGATAAAAAGATATCGTAACTATCGAGATTACTTAAATATTCTTCAATATATATTTTATTGTGAAAATTATTTTCTAGATAATATACTTCACTATTTAATATGGTGTCATTAATTAAATATGTTAAAGTATCTGGTTTTTTATCAAGAGCTGATTGTCCATAATATACTCCATAAAAATTATTATAAGTAACTTGTTTATAATTGCAATTATTATAAAAGTTTAAATATTCTCCTAATCTATTCGCAACTTTGCATAAGTTTTCTTGTTTCCAATGTGTATCAGTTTTATAGTAATCATTAAGTGATAGAATATCACGTAAGTCAATATATTCATAATTTATTTTTTTTATTTTTTTATATAAAAAATCATAATCTATATTTAAATATTTTTTATTGTTTAAGTAATAATTTTTATCTGGTATTATTGAATAATAAGTTTTGTTATTAGGAGTTAAATATTTCTCTATTGAATTTATTTTGTTTATAAAGTTATCTATGGATTTTTCATTAGTAGGATATTCACTTTTAAATATATGTTCATTA
>JAZLAK010000080.1:0-2574 GCA_045613165.1 Bacilli bacterium
ATTATATCAGGAACATATATAGATAAACGAAATAAACAATATCTACAAAATTATATGGACATTATTTCTAAAGCAGGTGTTAGTGAAGATGTTGTAAATAGATTAAATAAGGTTATAGGTAATTTCTATAAGAAAGATTTACAAAAGAATTATTTAGTATCTTCCCTACTCCCACCATTAAAAGATTGGTATATTACATTAAAAAGAGGTAGAGATAAAAATGGTAGATACGTTTCAATAAATGACCAAATAGATACTATAGAGGAACAATTAACTACAGCGTTAGATGATTTGGAGAGTTTAGGTTATGCTTAAAAATGATAAATGGGTTGTAGCCGATTTTGAAACCACCACTAAAGAATATTATGACAAACACGGCGAAACTTGTGTATGGTTATATGCAATAAGTAATAGTGATGGCAATATCATAAATTGGGGGCAAACAATAGATATGTTTATGCAATATTGTAGAGATAACTTAAGTGGTTATACTATCTATTTCCATAACCTTAAATTTGATGGTAGTTTTATATTAAATTGGTTAATTAAAAAAGAATATGAATATAAAGATAGAATATTTAGAAAAGATAACAAAGGTTATACCACCCTAATAAGTGAGGAGGGGGCTTTCTATCAAATAACTATAAACTTTAGAAAAGGTTGTCAAATAGTTATACAAGATAGTTTGAAATTGTTACCATTTTCAGTTAAGAATATTGCATACGGGTTTAACTTACCTATTAAAAAAGGTGAAATAGATTATAATTCCTATGTTATTACTGATGAAGTATTAGACTATGTATTTAATGATGTTAGCATTGTAGCATTAGCGTTAAAAGATATAAAAGAAAATGGTATGAATAATATGACTACAGCAAGTTGTGCATATCATAATTTCTTGGAAACTTGTATTTTTGCTAACTCATTTTTCCCTATGTTAGATGAGGAATTTTTAGTAGAGTGGCGAAAAGCATATAGAGGTGGACGCTCTCAAGTAAACCCTAAATATAAGAATATGATACTTAAAAATGTGAAACGTTATGATATTAATTCAATGTATCCCTATATAATGCACGATATGGAACTACCAATAGGTATGCCAATAAAATGTGATGAAATAGGTAAATATAAATTTGAATTATATAAAGTAAATATAGAGTTTACATTAAAGGAAAATCATCTTCCTACACTATTAAAGAAAAATACGTTATTCGGTGATTTATCATATTATGAAGATAGTGATGGTGTAATTGAACTACATATATCATCAATAGATTATCAAATATTATTAAGGCATTATGATATAACTTATATTGATTTTGTAGAGATATGGGGATTTAAGACTACTACTTGTTTATTTAAAAATTATATAGATAAATGGTATAAAGTTAAAAATGAAAATACAGGTGCTAAAAAAGTTATTGCTAAATTAATGTTAAATAGTCTATATGGTAAATTTGGTAGTAATTGTGTTGGTAAAAGTAAAATACCTCATATTGATGAAGATGGTGCATTATCATTTACATTAAGTGAGGAACAAAAGATGAGAAAATATTATTTACCTATCGCAATAGCAATTACTTCTTATGCTCATTTATTAATTGATGATGCTATTATGGAAACAGGTTATGATAATTTCGTATATTGTGATACTGATAGTGTTCATACTCTAGGTGAATTACCTATGGAAATGGTGGACAAGCACTTACTAGGAAAATTTAAACTAGAGGGGATAGAAATAAAGAGTAAATACGTTAGACAAAAAACTTATATATTTACTGAATTTGTAGATGGCGATATTGAATATGTTATAACTTGTGCTGGTATGGACGATAAAACTAAACAAAAAGCCTTATCATTATATGGTGAAACTATCTTTGATGTATTTCAAGAGGGTTTCGAGATTACAGGAACTAAACTAATGCCTAAACAAGTAAAAGGTGGAGTTATTCTTGTAGAAACAAGTTTCAAAATAAAGGAGTGATATAGTAAATGACACAAAAAGAATTTGAAGAAAAAATACAAATATCTTATGATGTTCAAAATGCATTGAAAAAATTAAAAGAAATTTGTGAAGTTAATGAATGTGGTGAGGGTTGTCCTATATATCATATTAACGACAATAATAAACATAATCCATACATCAGTTGTCCTTGTAGCGATATAGACAAGATTAAGGAACTTGAAAATAATGGCGAAAAATATAGATATAAACAAATTGCAAACAAAAATAGATATTGATGTTGAAACATATTTCAATATATACAATGTTCTATCTTATGATGCTTTTATAAATATCACAATGGGTGGTAGAGGTATAGGTAAAACTACACAATTCTTAATATGGCTTATTAAACGTAGACGAGATTATGGTGAGGAATTTATCTATTTGAGAAGATATAAAACTGAAACTGCTAATCAAGATAAATTATTAGATAAAATTATTGATGGTGTTACATTTAAGGGTAATAAAAACGGTGGTGGAACTTATTATTGGAATAATCATATATTAGGATATTGTATATCATTATCTACGGCTCACAATTTCAAATCAGTAAATTTTGATAATGTAAA
>JAZLAK010000081.1:0-9180 GCA_045613165.1 Bacilli bacterium
TTTAAAATTAATTTTGGATTAATTGTATCAAATAATGTTAAGTCAAAATAATTTTCTTTTGGTAAATAAATTGCAAATATAGAATCTAATAATTCTTTATTAAAACCAACATCATTTAGCATATTTAAGTGTGAACAAAAGTCACTTATTGACATATTAGGAACATATTCTTCTGTAATCATGTTTAATAACATATAAATATAACTTAATATCGTAGTATTGTAATTAGGGATATGTCTATCATTAGAAGATAATGGATACTTATTAGGAAAATCCCAAAGTTTATCATTAAATGTTAAAAATTTTGAATTAGGTGCATTCATTCCATCTACATAAGAACTATCTAAATCTACTGCTTTTACCATATTATTTTTATTATCAAAAATAAAATTACCTTCATGAATATCCCCTAATTGAAAAGAATTAGCTCTTAAAATCTCATTTGCTTCTATTTTTTCAATTATTTTACCTATCTCTTTTAAAAAGAATAGTTTATCTTCTATAGAAATTTTTGATGAATTAAATACTAAACTTAAATTTGTGTTTTCTTTAATAAATTCCATTGTGAAACCCGTATTTTTACCACTTACTTTTACAAGTTCTTTTGGCATTATTAGTTCTGGCATATTTATATGTTCTTTTAAATAAAATAATCTATTTAATATATAATTTTTGTTAAGTCTATAATCTTCATCAGTACTTTTAAATATTTTTAATAATTCTCTTTTCCTATATAAATATAAAATAGATTCAGTATTTTCAATACTATCATGTAATTCATATTTTTTTAATTGCTTAATATCTTTTGATGTCAATCTTATTATATTCATATTATCTTACTAACCTTTTTACATTTCCATCTAAATAAAATAACTGCTCATCCACCATATTAAGATTATATTCAAACCATTTATTCCACGCTTCATTATTCTCTTCTTTAGCAAGATTTGCAAGTAATCCTCTATAATTCCCTCGACTAATCAAATAGTTTTTTGATAAATAAATCAATGGTTTATCAAAATTTTTACCAAATAATAAATTTGTATTTTTCCATATTTTTGCGTGTTGTACCAAGCGAGATAATCTAGTATTCCCATCATCGAATGGTTGCATTACTGAAATAATAGCATGTATAATAAATGGATTTATAAATGGGTTGTCAACGTTTTTAGAATTTATCATTTCTACTACTTGTTCAATTGAAGAATCTATTTCAACAAATGGTATCGGCATATAATCTACTCTTTTGGAACCATCAGGATTATACGATCCTACAAATTTATTATCATCTTTTCTAAATTCATGAGCATTGGCTTCACTTGTAGTCCCGCGCATTAAAACTCTATGCAAACATTTTAATTCTTGTTTTGTTAAATCATCTTTTTCGTTAAATATTCTTATTATCTTATCTAAAGAATTCTCTCTATACATATTGTTATAAATACTTATTAATAAAGAACTTTCTAATTCAGCTTGTTGGTTATTTAAAATTTCGTTTTGTTTAATAGTACCCAAATAATGTTTTAATAGTCTTTCATCAAATTGTTCTATGAATTTCATATATTCTAGATATTTTGTAGTTATGTCCTCTAGAAAGTATTTATTTTTATCATTTATGACAATTTTGTCCACTTCTTCTATTAATTTCATTGTAATTCCCCCTTTTGTTTGCGGTATATATTAACAAATTTTGACTTCATTGTCAAATTTGAAGCATAAAAAAATTATTAAATACTATTTTAAAGCATTTAATAATTCATCTTTTTTCATTGAAGTATAACCGTTAATACCTTTTTCTTTAGCAATTGCTTTTAATTCAGCAACTGTTTTTTTAGATAAATCTTCAGTAGCGCTTACTTCTTTAGTAGTTTTAGTTTCTTCTTTTTTTGGAGTAGCTTTAGAAGTCTTAATTTCTTTTCCTTCTAAAGCATCTTTAGCTATATTAACTAATTCAGTAAATGCAGCTGCATTATCGATAGCTAATTCACTTAACATTTTTCTATTAATTTCGATTCCAGCTTTTGAAAGTCCATTAATAAATTTAGAATAACTTATATTATTTAATCTACAAGCAGCATTAATTCTTGTAATCCATAATTTTCTGAAGTTTCTTTTGTTTGCTCTTCTATCTCTATAAGCATAAACTCCACTATGGAAAACTTGTTCTTGAGCTGTTTTAAATAATCTATGTTTACTTCCAAAATAACCTTTTGCTGCTTTTAAAACTTTTCTTCTTCTGTTTTTTGCAACAGTTCCACCTTTAACTCTTGTCATACATCCTCACCTATTAGATGACATTTTTTAATTTGTCAACTGTTCCTTTCGCTAATTTTCCTGATTTTCTTCTTTGTCTAACTGCTTTTGCTGTATCTTTTGCAGTTTGGTGGTTTCCACCTGATTTTTTATAAGTGATAACTCCACTTTTATGTTTGTTTAAAACTTTACTACTAGCCTTATGTGTTTTTTGTTTTGGCATAATTAATTCCTCCTTATTTTTTTGGTGCTAAAATCATAGTCATGTTTCTACCTACAAGTTCTGGTGCACTCTCTATATCTGCTACATCACTCAATGCTTCTGCAAATTTCATAAGTACATCACGTCCTAACTCTGTATGAGCCATTTGACGTCCTTTAAATCTTAATGAAGCTTTGATTTTATGTCCTTTTGCTAAATATCCTGCTGCATTTTTTCTACGAGTTTCAAAATCATGAACATCAATTGTTACTGATAATTGATATTCTTTCATTTCTTTATTATTTTCTCTTTGTTTTTTCAATGCTTCTTTTTGTTTCTTTTGACGTTCATAACGATATCTATTGTAGTCCATTATTTTTCCTACTTCATGTCCTGGAGTAGAATTCATAAGAACTAAATCTAATCCTGCATAATTTGCTATTGTTAAAGCATCTGCAAGTTTCTTTGTACCCATTTGTTCTCCTTTTGGGCCAATTACCATTAATTCTTGAACTTTAATTTTATCATTGATCGGTAGATCATCTTTTTTAACGTTTGCTATAAAAACGCACCTCCATAAATTTAAAAAGTGAATACACTTGTATCCACTAAAAAACCATCTAATCTTTATTGGCTTTTTACCTATTGCTTTTTGCAATCAGGTGGATGTGGATACATCGCTTTCCTTTTCAATTCGTTATTATTATATCATTATTTTATCTTTTGTCAAGTACTAATATTTTACTTGTTTGTTGTTAATTTTTTTCTTTTAATTTCTTCTCTTAACTCTGGCGGACATAATTTTTCTAAAATAGGCATATCTTTAGTTTCTTGATAATACTTTTCATCTAATAAAACTTTTTTTGCATATACTACAAACTTTTTGTTTTTTATTAATTCTGCAATTTTATATACATTACTATTTTTATCTTTTCCTTTAATAGCTTTAATTGTATAGTCTGTTGCAACTATACTTTCTGATGTTATTGCAGCTGTTGTTGCTATAGCTTCTATAGTTTGCTTATTTTGGTTTACAAAATCTAATATTTTATTTCCTATTTCTTTTATTAAATTTAATAATTCATTCATTGCAGGACTTATAGTTTGTATATTAACACTTTCTAAACTTGTTGCTAATTCAGGAGATAAACCAGTCATTAATAATGAACACATAGAAAGTCCCATTACCCATGTTTTTATACGACCTATTTCACTTGATTTTGCTACACTATTATTTTCCGCAGCTTTAATATTAACTCCAGCTATTAAAGTTTCTAATATTAATGGAATACTCATAATAGGATACATTGTTGATAAAACAATTAATACTGCAAATCCAAACAATTTATCCGCACCCATATCTAATAAACTACCAAATATCGTACTAACGCGCCAATGTCTTGCTAAAATTCCATCTAAACAATCAGTAAATAATATAGCTGCTACTACTAATAAAAATATAGGAGCAGATAAAGTATTAAATAATACTGGCATTGCTATAGTACCTGCTACTCTAGATAAAGTAAGTCCATTAACAATAACTTTTTTTGCTTTTTTATTATCTTTTTCCATTAGTATGCCCCCTTTAAAGTTTGTTTATTATAACTCTTACTTAACTAAATGTCAAAATTTAATATGTATGCATTTATTGATTCTTTTATATTTATTTGAGTAATATTTTCATCGTTTGTATTAACTATAATATTTAGTCCTAGATTGTCTATATTGTATGTATAAGTTTTTGTTTCTTCTTTATCACTTATAATTGCACTGTTTTGTTTTATTAAATTTAATATATATTCTAAAACTATTAAATTTTTATTTATTTCACTTTCTAATAAAATTTCTTGTTCATTATTTACTTCGTATAAATTGTTTTCTTTAAATACTATTTTTTTAATTCCATTAGGTGTTTCAAAATATCCATTTATTATGTTATTTTCTATATTATCATTTATTTTATATTCAATATTATTTATATTTATTACATAATTTATAGAATACTTATTTGTTAATAATTTCTTTTGTTTATCATTATATTTATCCTGAACTGTAGTTGTTGTAGTAGTTTTTGTATTTGAACTAGTATATTTATTCATATGACTAGTAATAGAAGCAAATAATAATAAGATAATAAAGAAAATTAAATAGCCTAAAAGTTTTATTCCAGCTTTTTTTCTAGGGTCGGCCCACGCAATCTTAAATTTAGAATATAATTCTTTTAATTGTTCTTTTTTATTTTCCTTTTCATTCTTCATTTATTTTTTCTCCTAATAATTTATTTTTATCTATACCATTTAAATATGAATTAACTAACATTTGTTTCTTTCCTGACGGAATAAATTCAGTTATAACAACTTCTCCATCAATACACGCAATTCCAATACCATCTTTATAAATATTAGTTATCGTATTTATTTTTTCTTCATCATGTTGTTTATCTTCGAATCTTACTTTAATTACTTTATATTCAACACCATTCATTATAAAATAACTTCTATTATATAATGCTCTTACTTTATTAAATATATCTTTATAATTATTATTAAAATCTAATTGTTCATCTTTTCTTTTTATAGTATAAGCAAAAGTAGCATCGCTCTCATTTTGTTTTATACTATCACATGTTCCATCTAATATACTTGGTAAAGTACTCATTAAAAGTTTTGCGCCTAATTCACTTAGTTTATCACTTAATGTATTAATGTTATCAGTATATTCTATTTTTATTCTTTCTTGTTTAATTATATTACCATCATCCATACCTTCAGCCATATACATTATAGTTATACCAGTATATTCATCTCCATTTAGTATAGAAGCATGTATAGGTGCACCACCTCTATATTTAGGTAGTAGAGATGCATGTACATTAACACATTTGTATTTAGGTAATTCTAAAAGTATTTTAGGAATTATTTGTCCATATGCACAAGTTATAATAATATCTGGATTAACAGCTAAAATTCTTTCATAATCTTCTTTTATTTTAGTTGGTGTAAATACTTCAATATTATTTTCCAATGCTTTAGCTTTTACAGGGCTTGGAGTTAATACTTTCTTTCTACCAACATATGCATCAGGTTGTGTTACAACTAATTCAACATTTGTGTTTTCTATTAATGTTTCTAATACTGGAACTGCAAAGTCTGGAGTTCCCATAAATACTACTCTCAATTTCTTCATGATATCACCTAGTTATTATTATACAATAAAAAAGTATATAAGAACTAGTAGTTTAGTTTATTTTGTATATTTTTATTTTTTGTTTACACAATAATATTGGTGATGTACGTGAATTCAATTATTAAATATATAAATAGTGAATTTAAAGAATGTAATGATTTAAAATATAAAAAAGTTAGAATTGGTTTTAAAATATATCATTTATTTTATTTAGAGACTGTATGTAGTAGTGATAGAATAAATGATTTTATTTTAAAAAGTATGAGTTTTAAAAATAATTTATTTAATATAAAAAAAGCTATTCCTACTCCTAACTTAGTAAAAATAGATAATAAAGATCAAATAAATTTTTATTTATATAATGCTTATACTATAATAATACAATCTAATAATATATACGCTTTGGAAACTAAAGGTGATTTAGATAGAAGTATAACTGAATCTAGTACTGAGCCTACTTTATATGGGCCTAAGGATTCTTTAGTAGAAAATATAATTAAAAATTTAGGGTTAATTAAGAGAAGATTAAAGACTAATCATTTAAAGAATAAAGTAAAAATAATTGGGAGAAATAGTAAGACAACAACAAATATTTTATATATAGATAATATAACTGATATGAGTTTAGTTAAAGATATAGAAGAAAGATTAGATGATATAGATATAGATGGAATATTAGATTCAGGTATATTAAAAAGAATACTTGATGATAGTAATAATCCTTTTCCTACTATAAAGGTTACTGAAAGACCTGATTTAGTTTGTCAATCTTTATTAAATGGTAAGGTTGTTATATTAATAGATGGTAGTCCTTATGCTTTAATACTTCCATCTTTCTTAATAGAGTTCTTTAATCCCATAAGTGATGAATATTCTAAACCTATTAATATTAACTTTTTAAAAATTTTAAGGGTTATGAGTTTTATATTTTCTATAGTAGTTCCTGCAATATATATAGCTATAACAACTTATAATCAGGAAACTATTCCTTTACCTTTATTAATCAATTTCTCAACTCAACGAAGTGGAGTTCCCTTCCCTGCTATTGTTGAAGCTATAATTATGATTATAACTTGTGAACTACTTAAAGAAAGTGATTTGAGATTTCCAAATACATATGGGTCTGCAATAAGTATATTAGGAGCTTTAATATTAGGTGAAGCCGCTGTTAATGCTGGTATAGTTAGTCCAATAATGATTATAGTTGTTGCAATTACATATATTTCTAGTTTATTATTTTCTGATACCGAAATATCAGGTGCAATAAGATTATGGCGTTTTATATTCTTAATATTTGCTGCATTTTATGGATTATATGGTGTATGTTTAGCTATTGTTGCATTTTTAATAAATATAGTTAGTTATAAATCAAGTTATTTAAGTTATGCTTTTCCTATGGAACCAAGTGATAAAACTTATATGAAAGAAATATTATTAGGAACTAAGAGTAATAAAAGAAGTAGTTACTTAACTAAAAATGTTACTAGAAGTAACATAAAATAAGTTCATAAGAACTTTTTATTTTGTATAAAATCTTATTAATTTTACATAATAATATTGGTGGTTAATATGCCTATACTTAAAAATATAATTAAAATTATTACTTTATTCATTATTCTTTTTAGTGTAAGTGGTTGTAATACTAGTTATAGAAATTTAAATGATTTAGCGATAGTATCATCTTTTTTAGTAGATACTGAAGGTAAAGATTATAAAGTATATATAGAATTATATAAAGAAGAAAAAAGTGAAAATAAAAGTAAGAAAGTATCATATTTTGTTAGTGGTACTGGCAGTAATTTAAGAAGTGCTATTACCGATGCTAGTAATTCAGTATCTAAAACTTTATATTTTAATCATATAAATGCTGTTATTTTTTCTAAAGAAGCTATAGATAATAATTTAGATTATATGTTTAATTATTTAGAAAAAAGAATACAAGTTAATTCTAACTATAATATTTTAGTTACCGATGATATTAAAAAGTTACTTAAAAGTGAAGATGAAGATAATCCAATATTAGGAGAAAAAATTAAATACTTAATTGAAAATAGTACTAATAATGGAGCTATGATAGACTATGACTATTTAGAGAAGTTATCCAACTTTGTATCTAAAAATAGAGATATTTATTTAAGTAAGATTAGTGTTATAGATAAAAATATTACTATAGAAAATGGATATTATTTTGATGATGAAAAAATAGTTGGAGAACTTAATAGTGATGAAATTAAATTAGGTAATTTGTTTAGAGGCGCTGAGAATGTATACTTTACTTTTGAATTAGATGATAAAGGATATTATGTTTTAAAAATAGATAATAGTGATTTTAAATTTAATTTCGATAATGGTATAAAGTTAAATTTTGAAATAAAAGCAAATATAGATTCTGCTGCATCTGATATAGATTTACAAGATACTAAAATAATAAATAAATTAAATAATCATTCAGGTAAAAGTTTAGAAAGAAGATTTAATGAGTTAATAGAAAAGTTAAAAAAAGATCATAGCGATATTATGGCTGTTAATAATTATATCTATAAGTATTGCGGTTATCAAAAGTATGACTTTTTTAAAGATGATATGCAAGTAAAAGTAGATGTGGTTATAAATAAAAAAGGTTTAGTAAATAATACTATTGGAGGACATAATGAATAAAAGTAATGAAAATAATTATTTATCTCTAACTCACTTTTTTTCTAAAGCGTTCTTTCTTGGTATTGGTGTATCAAAAGTATTAATTGATGCTAGAGAAAGTACTATATTTAGTTTGATTCTAGGAACTATTATGCGTGTTATAATACTGTGGTTTATAAGTAAATTAAATTATTATAAAGTAAATAGTTTTAAAAAAATTATTATGTTTATTTTGATATTTGTTTTATTCATAATTGGATTAGATGAATTAACTAATTTAATTAGTAGTATATATTTAATAGATAGTAATACATTTTTTATAATGCTTCCTCTCCTACTTGTTATACTTTATATGAATAGTAAAGAAGTAACAGTACATTTAAAAATAGCTAATATGCTTTTGTTTATTTTTGCTGGTATGGTTCTTATTAGTTTCTTTGGACTTATACAAGAAATAGAAGTATTAAATTATTTACCATTGTTTAATGTCAGTTTTAAAAAAATATTATTTGCAGGTTTTGAATTTGCTTTATTTTCTACCGTTCCAAATATTTTATATGGTGGTATTAAAAAAAATTTTGAAAGTAAAAACTTAACTAAAAAATTAATAGTCCGATACCTTTTATCTAATCTTTTTATAAGTATTATAATCATTACTACACAGGGTGTAATGGGAATAGATTTAATAGAATTATTTAAGTATCCAGAATATGTGGTATTAAAGAAAATAAGTTTATTAGACTTTATAAATAATATAGAAAATATTTTGTCATTTTGTTTGATATTTGTTATATATATTTTCTTAAGTATTTGTAGTAAACAGTTATATGACATGTGTTATGAAACATTTAAAAAGAAATGGATATATCCTGCATTTTTAATAGTTTCATTATTCTTTATTA
>JAZLAK010000082.1:0-5746 GCA_045613165.1 Bacilli bacterium
TATTATTTTAGATGGTTTCACTTATGTAAAAAAATATTTTTATGAATTTATTTTAAAAATAATTACATTAGTTGATAATATAAAAGTAAAATTTAATTAATTTTACTTTTTTTGTGATATAATTAACAAGAAAGAAATGAGTGATTTTATGAAAAAAAGAGCATTAACAGGTTTACAACCAACTGGTGTAATTACTTTAGGTAATTATATAGGTGCTATTAAACAAATGGTAGATTATCAAGATGATTATGAATCTTATATATTTATAGCGGATATGCATGCTATAACAGTAAATCAAAATCCAGAAGAATTAAGGAATAACATAAAAAGTTTAGTAGCTTTATATATTGCATGTGGATTAGATCCTGAAAAGAATATTATTTATATTCAATCAGAAAATCCATATGTTGCAAATATTAGTTGGATGCTAGAATGTAATACTTATTATGGTGAATTATCAAGAATGACTCAATTCAAAGATAAATCTAAAAAGAATGCTAATTTCACATCTGGACTACTAACTTATCCAGTTTTAATGGCTGCAGATATATTATCAATGAACGCTGATTATGTGCCTGTTGGAATTGATCAAAAACAACATGTTGAATTAGCAAGAGATATTGCAATTAGATTTAATAATAAATACGGAGAGTTTTTCAAAGTTCCAGAACCAATTATTAGAAAAAGCGGAACAAAAATAATGGATTTACAAACTCCTGATAAAAAAATGAGTAAGAGTAGTGAAAATCAAAAAGGCGTTATAAGATTGTTAGATGATTTGGATGTAGTTAGAAAAAAAATTATGTCTGCAACAACTGATTCTGAAATGTTAGTTAAATTTGATCCGGAAAACAAACCTGGGATTTCAAACTTAATAAATATCTATTCCTCTTTAACTAATAAAAGTATAGAAGAGATTGAAAATGAGTTTGAAGATTCTAATTACGGAAACTTCAAAACTAAGGTTGCTGATGTAGTAGTAGATACTTTATCTAAAATACAAAATAAATACAATGATATTATAAATAGTACATATTTAGATGAAATATTGGATAAAGGTATAGAAAAAAATATAGAAATTTCTAGTAAATTCTATAAAAAAATGAAAAAAATAATAGGTTTAGGTAGAAATTAATAAACTTATACTTGATAATTGTATTTATATTTGATACAATTATTTTGTTCTTGGCGGGATTGGTGAAGTGGTTAACACGCCGGATTGTGGCTCCGGTATGCGTGGGTTCGATCCCCACATCTCGCCCCATTAGGTAGTTTAGTGAAGCTGAAATAAGCTTCACTTTTTCTTTGGCATAAAAAAGTCAAGTTAAGGGCAAAAAAAGGTCAAATATTGGTCATAAAAAAGTCAGTCATTTTTTGGTCAAAAATAAGTTATAAAAAATTGGTTTGTGATATAATTAAATAAAAGAAGGAGATGATTTAATGAAAACACCGTTAAGATTTCAAGTTACTGAATATGATTGCGGAACAGTATCTTTATATAATGCAATAAGTTATTTGTTTGATAGAGAAGAAATTCCAGCACAATTATTAAAAACAATACATAAATATACATTAGATTGTTATGATGAAAATGGAAATCCTGGACAAGGTGGTACATCTAAAGAAGCAGTTTCTAAAATCAGTGAATTTATGACAAATTATACAAATAGTAGTGATTTTGGATTAGTATGTGAAAGATTGCATGGCCTAGAAGTAACAGCAGATAAAATTATTAATTGTGTAAAACAAAAAGGTTGTGCTTTTATTAGATGCTGGCTAGAGACAGGGCATTATGTAATTATTACAAACATTATAAAAGACAAAGTGTATATTTTTGATCCATATTATTTAGATAAGGATAAATATAAAGACAAAGAAGTTAAAATAGTATTAAATAAACCTTTTACTCACAATAGAATAGTTTCCTTAAAAAGATTATTTAGTGAAACTAGTAGAGATTTTGCATTTGGAGATAAAAATAATAGAGAATGTGTTTTAATGATAAGAAAAAAATATTAAATAAAAAATATGCATAAAAACTATAAATTTAGATGTGGTCAAAAATTTAAAAAAAAGGTTATCCTTTAGGTCAGGTTTAGGGCAACTTTTGGACATGTATTGGTCAAGGACTGGTCATGAAGTGGTCACATAAAAGTCAAGATTAGGTCATTTTTTGGTCAAAAAAAGGTCATAAAGTCTAGACTAAATCTATATTATGCGGTATAAATTTTATTTGTAAGGATAATTTGATAATAGAGGGCTTCTATTATGTTCACAAATAGCCCCATATATATGAATCAAACACACTTAATTGTGTGTTTTTTCTTTGAATAATATGATAAAAATATATTAGATGATAATGATAATATTATTGAAAAATTTGTAAGTTAAGTATTGAATTACTTTTATTTTCATAATCTTTAATATGGATTATAACGATTTACAAGAAAAATTAAGAGAATTAAAAACTGAAGATTTTATATGGGTTATCTATATAGGTATTATAATACTTAGTTGGATTTCAAATAATTTTGAAAGAGATTACTTTGTCAATAACAATATAGAAAGCAAAAATATATATAGAAATATTTTAATTATAATATTTGCAATTTTAACTATTGTATACATATATTTTTTTAAAGAATCTATAAAAGATATAAGAAATTTAAAGCCAACTGATTCAGAAAAGAAAAAAGTATTCGTATATTTATCAGCTTTAGCATCATTTTTAATACTTGTTAGTGGAGTGATATTTTTATTTATTGCAATAGAAGATGAAGATATTGATGTAGAGTTAGCTTTTAATTAAAATGTATATATTTAATAAAATATCTCAAATTAATATTAAGAGGTATTTTTTTTATGAAAAATAATTTAACAACATATAACAAAAAAAGAGATTTTAATAAAACCAATGAACCTAAAGGCGAAAAGAAAAAAAGTCAAAAAAAACTAAGATTTGTAGTACAACATCATTTAGCTAGAAAAGACCACTATGATTTACGTTTGGAATGGAATGGTGTCTTAAAAAGTTGGGCAGTTCCTAAAGGACCATCATATAAAACAAAAGATAAAAGACTAGCAATAATGGTAGAAGACCATCCTTTAGAATATAGAAAGTTTGAAGGAACTATTCCTAAAGGAGAATACGGTGGCGGAACAGTTATGATTTTTGATGAAGGATATTATGAACCTGTTAATGATATAAAAAAAGCATTAAAAGAAGGTTCTATAAAATTTGAATTAAAAGGTAAAAGATTAAAAGGTTTATGGACTTTAGTACATTTTAAAGAAGATAATTGGTTATTAATTAAAGAAAAAGATAAGTTTGTTGATTATAAAGATATAAATTCGTTTAAAACCAGTATAAAGACAGGAAGAACTATGGAAGAAATAGAAAATGGCATAATAAAAAGAAAAAATACTAAAGATAGTGTAGAAGGAATAAAAATAACTAATCCAAATAAATTGATATATAATAAGCCCAAAATAACCAAAATGGATGTAGTTAAATATTATCAAAAAGTAACCAAAAGAATGATGCCATATTTTGAAAATAGATTAATCAGTGTAGTAAGATGTCCAGATGGTATAGAAGGAGAACAATTTTTTAAAAAACATTTAGAAGATGATAGAGAAGGAATATCAAAAATTAAATTAAAAAATAAAACTAGTAAAAAAGAAGATTATTATTATATAAATGATATAACTGGTTTAATAAATGAAGCACAAATGAATAGTATTGAGTTTCATATATGGGGAAGCCAGGTTAAAACTTTAGAAAAACCAGATATAATAGTATTTGATTTAGATCCCGATGAAAAATTAAGTTTAAAAAAACTAAGAGAAGGAGTTAAAGATTTAAAAAGTATACTGGATGAGTTAAACTTAAAATCTTATTTAAAAACAAGTGGTGGTAAAGGTTATCATATTGTAGTTCCTATTAATAATGTTAATTGGAAAGAAACAAGAAAGATAGCCAAAGACATCGCGACCCTAATGGAAGCTAAGTGGCCAGATAAATATACTAGCAATATTAGAAAAGATAAAAGAGAAGGCAAAATATTTATTGACTGGGTACGTAATACAAGAGGAGCAACTAGTATTGCGCCATATTCTTTAAGAGCAAGAAAAAATGCTACCGTATCTATGCCTATAACGTGGAAAGAATTAGATAAAATAAAACCTAATGAAATAACAATGAAAAAGGCAATAGAGAGATTAAAACTTAGAGATCCGTGGAAAGACTTTTTTGATTAAATCATAGTGTTATTCTATGATTTTTTTGATATAATTTAATTATATTTAGGAGGATATATGAAAAGAATATTTATAATTATAATTTTAAGTTTTATTATGATTAGTTGTGAAAATAAAGAAAGTATAAATACAAATATTACATTAGAAAATATAAAAGAAATAGTAGAAAATAAAGAATATTTAATAATAGATGTAAGAACAAAAGAAGAATATAAGGAAGGTCATATAAAAGAATCTATCAATATTCCTTATGATGAAATAGATGAAAATATAGAAATAGATAAAGATAAAATCATATTTGTTTATTGTAGAAGTGGGAATAGATCAAGAATAGCACAAGAAACATTAACACAATTAGGCTATGTAGTACATGATTTAGGTGCTTATAATAATATTGATTTACCAAAAGAATAACAAATAAAAAGTTATAAATTATTCTTTATAACTAATATTATAATTGCTAGGCCCTTCTATAGAATTACCGTCAATATCAAATCTAGAACCATGACAAGGACAATCCCAAGTACGTTCAATTTCATTAAAAATTAAACTACATTTAAGATGTGGACATAAGTTATATACTATATGTTCACGTTTTTTTTCATCAATATATATTGCTATATTTTTTCCATTTCTTTTTTCAAATTTTACATTATTTGAATACCAAGATTTTTGTTTATAGATTTTTGATTTAGAAAAAGATAAAATATTACTTCCTAAAATAATAGGGAAATTTATTGCTTTACCTAAATTGATGCTTCTTTTAGGATTAAATAATTCAATATATTCGTTTTCTTTATTTAAAATAATATCACTTAATATTTTTCCTGCTAAAGAACCGTTTGTCATACCCCAAGTATTATAACCTGTACCAATTAACATAGAATTATCATTTTTTAAAGAACCAATAAATGGTAGATAGTCATTAGTAATGATATCTTTATTTGACCATAAATATTCTGGTGATGTATTTTTTTGTTTAATTAAATTATAAAAGTTTTTTAAATTATTATCATGAATACATGTATTATGTGAGTTACTTAAATATATTTGATAGGACTTATCTTCGTCACTATAAAAACGAGTTGATATAGTTGGTTTAGAAATACTGATTGCACTGTACATATAATTTTTATCAACTTGGAAAGCTTCAATATATGATTTTTCTATATAAGTTTTTAAAGGCGTCTCAAAAGGAATTAAAAAATATGGATAGTGTATAGCGAAAACAATATTTTTTGTTTTTATTATATTATTTTGAGTTTTACAAACATAATAATTTTTTTCTTTAACTATAGATAAGATACAAGTATTCTCGTAAATATCTATATTATTTTTATTACAAATATTTGCTAAAGAATTAATATATTTTATTGGATGGAATACATAAGTATCATTAACAAAAAATGAATTGTAGACTTTTTCTTTGTTAGGTAAAGTATTTGTTTCTTCAAAATTTATCTTTAATTTTTTAGAAATATCTTTT
>JAZLAK010000083.1:0-12765 GCA_045613165.1 Bacilli bacterium
AGAAGAAAAAGAAGAAGTTATAGATTTAACTAAAGTAAGTTTAGATGTTAAGATAAATGAAGAATTAGTTAGTGATGCAAATATATATGTTAGTACTACAGATAAAGTTGGTGTTGTAGTAAATGAATTAGATAAAGAATATAAATTATATTATTTATTACAAAATGAAGAGAACACTAATACATATCAAGAATTTAATGGGTATTTGTTTAAAGATATAGAAACTCCTAGTAAATATAAATTAAGTATTAAATTAGAAGTAGATGGAGAAGTAAAAGTTTTTGAAATTGGTATTGTAAATGTATTTGATATAGTATTTGTTTATGATAAGAATGAAGAATTAACTAGTGATATAACTGTAGGTACTATTATTGATGAGAGTGGTATAGAAAGTACTTATGAAAATATCGAAACTAATAAAGATATTGTTATAGATAATGTAATAGAAGAAATTGTTGAAGATGAAAATATTAATGAAGATGATGAATTAAAAGATGATTTACCTATAGATAGTGGTGAAGAAACTGATGGAACTAACATCGAAGATGAGAAGGATGAAAATTTAGAAGATAAAGCAACTATTAAATTAAATGGTAATATTTATTTAGTAGAAAAAACTGATATTAGTGAATTAGAAATGACAGGACATTTAGTAATTGATACTAGTGAAGACATTACTTTTGCTTATGAAAATGATAAATTATTAGCGAGTAATCTTTATACTATAACAATTAAGAGTAAAGAATTTAGTTTAAATGGTACTAAGTATACTTATGAATTTGTTAATGGAGATATAGTTATAAAAAAACTTGAAGAAGAACAAGAAGTTGTTGTAGAAGATTTTAGTAATATATTTAATAATTATCAAATAAATAATAAAGTAGAAAATGAAGAATTAATTTTAGAAAAACAAATTATTACAAATTAAAAAGATGAGTTAAACTCATCTTTTAGTTTGCATTGTTGTTCCAAGACCAACCTGCTCCGATTATGATTACTAATAAAATAAATAGTACAATCCATAATGCAGCACCCCAACCGTATCCGTTTGTAGTGCCAGCATAAGTTCCACAGCATGGATTATAGTTATAACCTTGATTATAACCTCCATTATATCCGTAATAGTACATATTATACCTCCTAATCTATCTAATATAGTTTATTAAAAATGTATGAAAATTGTTATTATAAATTGATTATAATTAATAATTTTAAAAAGGAAATACAAAAAATTTCTCTATATTTATAGTGAGAGGAGTTTTGTATGAATTATTATGATGAGATTAAAACTGAATTAATAAATAATGAAGTATATAAAAGAGCGAAAGATTACAGTAAGAATAGAAGTGATTTGAAAACTTATTATAATGTGGGAAAGCTATTATTTGAATCTGGAAAACATTATGGAGAAGGGATAATAAAAGAATATTCTAGAAAATTGAGTGAAGAATTAGGGAAAAAATATAGTGCAACAAATTTAAGATATATGCGACAATTTTATGGATTTATTGAAAAATATCACACAGTGTGTGATGAATTGAGTTGGAGTCATTATAGATTATTGATTTGGTTTGATGATATTAATAAAATAAATTATTATGTTAATATTTCTATTAATTTACATTTGAGTGTAAGAGAATTAATTCTAAAAATAAAATCTAATGAATATGAAAGACTTGAAGAAAAAACTAAATTAAAATTAATTAATAAAGAAAATATAAATGTTAATGATTTTGTGAAAAATCCAATTGTAATAAAAAACACCAATAATTATGAAGTTATAAACGAAAAAATATTAAAACAATTAATATTAGAAGATTTAGAAAGTTTTATGAGAGAATTAGGTAATGGTTTTAGTTTTATTGGAAGCGAATATAAGATAAAGATTGGAGAGAGTTATAATTATATAGATTTATTGTTGTTTAATTATATTTATAATTGTTTTATAGTTGTTGAATTAAAAGTAACTGAACTGAGAAAAGAACACATAGGACAAATAAAAGTTTATATGAATTATATCGATAAGAATGTAAGAAATATTTATCAAGATAGAACTATAGGGATAATAATAGTTAGAAAAGATAATAAGTTTATTTTAGAGTATTCAAGTGATAAAAGAATATTTGAAACTACTTATCAAATTAGTTAAAATATATTGATATACAAACGAATGTATGTTAAGATTATTTTAGGATGTGATATAAGTGTATAGTTATATGATAGGGATAGTAGTGGGGTATGATAAGAATTGTATCATATTAGAAAATAATAAAATAGGTTATCTAATTAATGTTGCTAATCCATATAGTTATAAACTAAATGAAGAAATAAAAGTATATTTATATAATCATATAAAAGAAGATGAAAATAGTTTATATGGTTTTAAGTCTATGGAAGAGAAAGATTTGTTTTTAAAACTTATTAATGTAAAAGGGATTGGGCCTAAGATGGCTATGCCTATATTTGCTAGTGGCAATATTAAAGGTGTATATGATGCAATTAATAGTGATAATGTTACATATTTAACTAGATTTCCTAAAATTGGAGATAAAGTTGCTAAACAAATAATTTTAGATTTAAAAGGAAAACTTACTACTCAAACTGATTTATTTCAATATGATTCTAAAGAACTTATTGAAGTATTGGAAAGTTTAGGATATAAGAGTGGAGATATTAAAAAGGTTATATCAAAAGTAGATAATGAATTAAGTTTAGAGGAACAAATAAAAGAAGCTTTAAAATTGTTAGGAAAGTGATTATATGAATGAAAGAATAGTATCAAAAGAAGAATTAACTAGTGATAGTTTTGAAAATACTTTAAGACCTCAATATATTAAAGATTATATTGGTCAAGAAGAGGTTAAAGAAAATATTAAAATATTTATAGATGCTGCAAAGATGAGAGATGAATCTTTAGATCATGTTTTATTATACGGTCCTCCAGGATTAGGAAAAACCACTTTAGCGCATATAATTGCAAATGAATTAGGTACTAATATAAAAACGACTACTGGTCCAAGTATTGAAAAAAGTGGAGATTTAGCTGCTATATTATCAGGTTTAGAACCGGGTGATGTATTATTTATAGATGAAATACACAGAATCCCAAAATTTATTGAAGAAATATTATATCCAGCTATGGAAGATTTTGAACTTGATATTGTAGTGGGAACCGAAGGTAATACTAGAAATATTAAAATAGATTTACCTCCATTTACTTTAGTAGGAGCAACTACTAGAGCTGGAGATTTATCTAGTCCATTAAGAGATAGATTTGGTATAGTTTCCAAATTAAATTATTATACTGATGAAGAGTTAACTAAAATAATAAAACGTACTAGCAGGGTTTTAAATATGGATATAACTGATGATGCAGCAAAAGAACTTGCTAAACGTAGTAGAAAGACTCCTAGAATAGCAAATAGATTATTTAAAAGAGTTAGAGATTTTGCAAGTGTAATTGGTGATGGAATAATAGAAAAAGATATAACTGATAGTGCTTTAAAAAGACTTAAAGTTGATAAATTTGGTTTAGACCAAGTAGATTTAGAATATTTAGTAAGTTTAGTTACTAAGTTTAATGGTGGACCTGTAGGAGTAGAAACTATATCAGCTAGTATTGGAGAAGAAGTTACTACTATAGAAGATGTAGTTGAACCATATTTATTACAAGAGGGATTTATTAAACGAACTCCAAGAGGTAGAGTTGTAACAGAGAAAGCTAGAGAACATTTGAGAGAAAATCATTTAATATTTGACAATAATGACTAAATATTTTATACTTTATTTGTAGAGTAAAGGTGTGGTAATATGAAGAACAATAGAGGTCAAGCTTTAGTAGAATATGTACTTATTATTGCTTTAATAAGTGTTATAACTATAAGTTTAGTTAATTATTTTGGGGGATATTTAAAAGATGCTATTACGAAGTCTAGTTGTTCTTTAGTTAATCAGGTTTATGAAAAAGGTGATAAACCTGGTGAAGGAAAGTGTGTAGATACTGAATAAAAGTGTTGTAAAACGGCAAAATATCCTAAAAATTGCCGTTTTTTAATGGAAAAATGGCCAATTTGGTTTTGGAAATTTGACAAAATTGCCTAAAAGTGCTAGAATTAGTGCACATAGGAAATAAGGGGGTTATTTTATGAAAGGGTTTATTTTAGATTATATTAATGAGAATGAGTTTAAAAAGTTAGAGAGAGCATTGAAAAAATATAATATGCTTGCTTATAAGAAACTTAACTTTGAATATTATCCTGAATTAAGAAAAGGTAACTTTATAGGTGAGTTAATCAGTACTAATAAAACTGATAAAACTGAAACTTATGAATTAAAATTACCAAGCGATAGTATGTTTAAACAAGTTCATGGTGATGTAACTTTAAAATATATAGTATATAAAGAACAAAATATTGTTATGTTAGATACTATTACACCAACTGATATATTATTAGAAGGTCATATGGCCGAGTTAACAACTTATAAAGGTGTTATGATAAGTAAAGCTAATGCTTCTAAGGATATGTTTAAGATTGATTTATTAAATATGTTACAAAATAAATAATAGGTTTTAAAGCCTATTTTTTTTATAAAAAAATTACAATGTAAAATAACTTTATAATTTTTACAAAAAATTACATTTTTGAATTGACAATATATTTTCTCTTTGGTATGATTTTATTGTAGGAGGATAAAGAAAGATGGAAAAAAATAACGGAAAAATAGCTATAGCTATAGTAGCAATGTTTGTAGTTGCTTTATCAGTAGTAGGATTTACTTATGCATACTTTGTTGCATCTGTAAATAACAATGTAGACAATCATCAAGTTGAAGTTCAAGCAGGAGTGTTAAAGATTAACTATGATAATGGTCAAACTTTAACAGCAACTGATATAGTTCCTGGATGGAAATCTGATAATGATATGGTTTATAATTCAATCGCATCAGTTTCTACTAAAGATGGTAAAACTACAATTACTGCAGTTAAGAAAAGTACTTTAACTGAAGAACAATTAGCTGGAACAACTACTGAACCTGTTGCTCCTGTAACATTTACAGTTAAAGACCAAAGTACAAATGATGCTACTGCATATTATGGAATTAGATTAGTTAATGTTACTAATGGATTACATGCAGTTGACCCAGGTAATTTCAAAATTTCATTAACTGAAGCTACTAAAGGTGCAGTACAAACTGCTTATGCTTTAACTGCTGATGGTACTCAAAAAGTAAGTGACGCTATTGCTATTACAGGTGGAGCTACTCATACATATACTTTAAGTGCTGAATATGTTGAAGCTGGTTCTGAACAAGAAGGTACTGGTAAAAATGTATCATTTACTGTTGAAGTAGTTGGTTTACAATTAGTTGATGGTAAATATGTAGACGCTCAAGGAACTGAGTGGAAATAATTAAACAATGAAATTAGACAATGAAAATTGTCTTTTTTTTTGTCAATTTTTGACAAACTTTTTATTTATATTTTTTTTGACTAGTAAATATGATATACTTTATATAGTAAGGTGGAGTATTATATGGAATTTATAAGTATTAATAATTGTTATAAAGTTTATGATAATGGTGTTACTGCTCTTGCTGATGGTAATTTGAAAATAGAAAAGGGAGAGTTTGTATTTTTAATTGGGCCTACTGCAAGTGGTAAATCTACTATCTTAAAGATGTTATATAGAGAAGAAAAACCTAATAAAGGAGAAGTTTATGTTGGAGGTGTAAACGTTGCCAAATTGCGTAATAGTAGGGTTTATAAATTAAGAAGAAAGATAGGAATTGTTTTTCAAGATTTTAAATTATTACCAAAGCTAACTGTTTATGAAAACGTTGCATATCCTTTAGAAAGTTTTGGTGCAGCTGGAGGAGAAATTAAAGAAAAAGTTTTAAAAGCGTTGGAAACTGTTGGATTAAAAGATAAATATAGAAGTTATCCTAATCAATTATCTGGTGGAGAACAACAAAGAGTATGTATTGCACGTGCTATAGTTAACGAACCTAAACTTATAATATGTGATGAACCAACTGGAAATTTAGATCCAGATACTTCTAAAGAAATTATGGATGTTTTAGTTAATATAAATAAAGAAATGTGTACTACTATTGTAATGGCAACTCATGATAAAGATATTGTAAATCGTATGAAGAAGAGAGTAGTAACTATAAAAGATGGAGTAATAGTAAGCGATAAGAAGAAAGGAAAATATGAAGATGAAGCCAATAAGAATATTTAATCGTAGTTTAAGAGATTCATTTAAAAGTATATTTCGTAATTTTAGTTTATCAGCCGCTAGTATTTCATGTACTGTAATTACTCTTATCTTAGTTGCTTTAGGAATACTTGCAACTTACAATGTTACTAGTATGACTGAGAAAATAGAAAAAGACTTAACTATGGTAGTATTTGTTGATAAAGATGCTACTGAGGGTGAAATAAATCTTGTTAGAAATGAGATAGAGAGTATAAGCAATGTAGATAGTATTACATATAGAAGTAAAGATGAAATAAAAAATACTATGATACAAGAAAATGAAACTTTTAGTAATATTATGTCTAGTTGGGATGAAAATGAAAATCCTTTACAAAGTACATTTATTTTAAAAGTTAAAGATATAAAAGAAATTAAAGAAACTGCGACTACATTAAAAAATATAGATAAAGTTACATTAGTTAAATATGGTGAATCAATGGTTGATAGAATGATTAGTGTATTTGATATTATAAAGAATGGATGTTTTATACTTGTTATAGCATTAGTTATAGTAACTGCATTCTTAATTACAAATACTATTAAAATAACTATATTTAGTAGACGTAATGAAATAAATATTATGAGATTAGTTGGGACTAGTAATACAGTTATTAAAATGCCTTTTGTATTTGAAGGTTTCTTATTAGGAGCTATAGGAAGTTTAATACCAATTATAATTACAATAGTAGGTTATACATATTTATATGAGGCAATGGGTGGAGTAATGTTTTCTAATTTAGTAGAATTGGTAGAACCATCTAAAATAGTATATATTACTGCTTTAATATTATTTGTAATAGGCTCTATAGTAGGTATGTTTGGTAGTGGTAGAGCAGTTAGAAAGTATTTGAAGATATGAAAAAATATGTAAATAAAATAATTTGTTTAGTATTTGTTATAGGTTTTGTATCTTATACGTTTATTACAGCAAGTGCTGCATCTAAGGCAAATACTATTGCTGAATTAAGAGGAGAACTTAATGCTTTAAAGGCTACAAAGAAAGCTAATGATAATAAAAAGAATAAAACTAAAAATGAAATTAGTGAGTCAAATAAAAATATAACAAATGCTAAAAATGAAATAACTACTAATCAAGGCAAAATTGAACGAGCGAAAGTAGATATAGTTAATTTAAATCAAGAAATAATAGATACTGAAGAAAGTATTAAAAAAACTATTCAAGCATATCAAATAACTGATGGGCAAAATGTTTACTTGGAATACGTGTTTGATGCTACAAGTTATGAAGAGTTAGTATATAGATACGCTATAGTAGAGCAAATACTTGATTATAATAATGAACAAATTGATAAGTATAATGATTTAATAAAGAAAAATGAACAATTACAAATCGATTTAGCTGAAAGAGAAAAAGAATTAAATAATCAAATTGAATCTTTAAGCAGTAAGATAGATGAGTTGGGTAATCAATTAGAAGAAATTACTGAACATACTATGGATATTCAAGATGAAATTGATTCTACTCAAGAATTAATAAATTATTATGTTAAATTAGGTTGTAAGGAAAATCAAGATTTAGGTGAATGTGTATCTATTAAAGGAGATACCTCATTTAGAAAACCTTTAAGTAAAGGTACAATAACTAGTTATTATGGGTATAGAATTAATCCTTTAACAGGTAAAGGTACTAAATTCCATAGTGGAGTTGATATTGGTGGTAATAAAGAAGGAACTAATGTATATGCTTCTGCAAATGGTATGGTTGGTAAGATAATTAGAAAAGCTAGTTGTGGTGGTAATCAAGTATATGTTTATCATACAATTAATGGAGTAAGATATACTACCTCATATTGGCATTTATTATCTATAAATGTTAAAATTGGTGATCAAGTTAATAGTACAACAGTAGTTGGAACAGTAGGAGGGGGTAAAGGTACTCGCAGTTATGATAGTTGTTCAACTGGAGCTCATTTACACTATATGGTTGCTAAAGGATGGTATGGGGAAACTTACACGACTTATAGTAAATTCTTAGCTAATACATTAAATCCAAAAGATATGTTAAAATTACCTAATAAAGGTACTTATTGGTATAGTAGATAGTAAAAAAAGAACTTGTGAAAAGTTCTTTTTATATTTCTCTCATAAATTCTCTGTTTTTAAAAGGGTTCTTTTTATCTATTCTATCTATGAATAAAATACCATCTAAGTGATCTAATTCGTGTTGAAATGCTATTGCAATATCTTCTCTAACTCTTATTGTGAATTTATTTCCATCAATATCGTATGCTTCAACAGTAATTCTTGCGTGTCTTGGAACTATACCATCTACAGGTCTATTAACACTTAAACATCCTTCGCCTTCACCAACATATATTAATTCTTCACTTTTAGAAATAACTTTTGGATTAATTAGTGTATATCTTTTAAATGAACCATCTTCTAATTCTTCTGATATAACGAATATTCTTTTTAATATACCAATTTGTACAAATGAAAGACCCATTCCTGCTCTTAAATCGTATTTTTCCATATATTCATCTATTTGACTCATTTCTAAGTAAGTTAATGAATCATCTATTAATTGTTTTAGTTTATTATCTAATGGAAAAGTAACATCTGTACTTTTTTGTCTTAATATTTTGTTGCTTTCATCTAAAATTTTTATATTTGGTAATTTCATATATTTCACCTGCCTCAGTTATTTTAGCAAAAATATGTCGATTTTGCAAAATTAATACCACATATTTGTTAATTTACCATCATTTTTATATAAACTATCCATTAAAATAATGTGTGTAAATGTATTTACTGCTTTTTCTTTTGTATATTTTTTTGTTACAACACCTTTTAAATGTGGTAGTGACTCAGCAACATAAATATCATTATTATTTATACCAACTATCATAGCAATGTGACCTGTATAAGCAATTAGATCTCCAACTTTAACTTCTTTAGAGTTTAATAAATCTAAACTAATTTTTCTTTTTTCTCCTAAATCATATAAATCGTCGTCTCTTTTTGTTTCACCAGCACCAGTATCTTTTACATCAAAACCACCGTTATAAAGTACCCAAGATATAAAACCGCTGCAATCTAATCCGTTAGGATATTTTTGTCCAACATAATATCCATATCCATTTGCTTTTGTTATATTTGTTAATGGGCATCCCCACATAGCAGGACCAGCGTATTTAGCAGTTATTTCGTTGTATTTTGATTCACTTAAATATAAGCCTTTATGATAATATCTTCCTTCACCATCCACATGTTCTTTACCGCTATAATTATTTAGTCTACCATTTTCATAAAAATATTTAATTCTATAATTAAAATTAAGGGTTAAAAATCTTGCCGCTTCTACAGTACTTGCTCGACTAGGGTATTCTACATCTTTCATTCTATCTATTAATGTTTCATCTATAAGTTTATTTTCTTCATTAGTAAAATATTGACAACTTATATATTCTTTTTTTGTATCAAATTCTTGTGGTCTTTTAACTAAGCCTTTAACTACGTGGATTTTAGAAGTTATGGTTTTATTATTAGGTAAAATTAATACTATTTCAGTCTCACCATAATTTACTCCTGTAATAGTTCTTTTATCTAGTGTTGCTATAGTTTCATCTTCTATATATAAATCTATTTCCGTGTAGTTTTTATTATCAATAATTATATCTATAGTTTCATTTAAACCTAAGTAGTATTTTTCTTTATTAAAATTAATATTGTATTCTTTGATCAGTTCTGTTTCTGTGATGTTTTTGTTTTTATAGTATAGATATACATAAAAAAAGCTACAAGTTATTAAATTTGTGATGCTTATAAAAATTAAAAACAAAATTATTCTTTGATTTGAATTTAATTTATTCATATTGTTCACCTATTATAAATAAATTATAGCAAAATAATATAGTATTGTATATTGTAAAATATTAAAATTTACATTATAATTATTAGTAGGTGACAATTTATGAAAAAGAATAAAATAGGTAAATTCATCACTATTTTTGCCATTATAATGGCTACTATAGAAATCGGTATAGGTATAGGGTATTATATGCTTATTAATATTGATTTTGATAAATATAATAATGATTATAAAATAGAAGTTGTTAAATAAATATAAAAATTCGTGTAGTAAGGAATGAAGTAATAAATGAAAAAAAATATAGTAATAGTATTAAGTTTAATAATAGTTGTAGGAGTTATGTCATTAGTTTTAATATTTATGAAAACTGATGAACAAAATATGAATTTTACGGAAGATGAAATAAAATTTAAAGAAGAATATGAAAGTAAAAATGGTGTTGAATTAGCCCAAGATTATGTTTTAAAAACTATAGATATTGATAGTGATAATAATGTAAATTATGTTAATGATGATGAAATATTAAACTTATTGAAAAATGGCACAAATGTTATATATTTTGGATGGTCTGATTGTAATTGGTGTAGAAGTGTTTTACCTACATTAGTTAAGGTTGTTAAAGAAAATAATATTGATACTTTATATTATTATGATTTTAAAAATTTGAGAACTGCATATGAAAATGATAATGATGCAAAAAAAGTAGAAATATATAAAGATATTTTAGAAATTATTGGTGAAGATATAACATCATTATTTGCTGAAGATAGTTTAAGAAATGGAGAAAAGAAAATATTAGCTCCAACTGTTGTATTTATTAAAGATGGAAAATATGTTGGGTTACACTTTAAAAGTGTAGATAGTCAAGTAAGTTCTACTGATGAATTAGATGAAATGCAAATTAAAGAATTAAGAAGTAAATATCAAACTTTAATAGATAAATTAAGTGTAAATGTTTGTTCTACAGATGAAGGTTGTTAACTTTCATTTTTTTTGTATATATTCATATTATATATATGTAGATATATTTATTGAGAATTTTGACAAAAATATTAAAATATGCTATAATCTTACTCGTGTGGTGCATTATGCTAGTCATAAACACTATTTGAAGGTGGGGCTAAAAATCCATCAATTGTACGAATGACACTTTGTATATTTGCTTTAGTTGCCCAAACTAGGGTGGATATATAATTTAAAATTTAAGGACGGTTGTAATGGCATACAATTTAACTCCTTTTATTGCGTCAAAAGTATTACAAAAAGTGCATGTCGTGAGTGATTATATGGGATTGACGATTTTAATTCATGAAAATATAGTTGCAAAAGCGAATAAGGATAGGTTAGTTGTGTTAAGGAAAACTTCTAGCGTGTCAAGTTATAAGGTTTGAAGTACGGACTAAGTGGTAATCGAGTAATTAAATAGGTGACTTTTAATTATTTCCTTATAAAGAGAAATCGCCTTAGGGTAACCGACGGAGAGGAAATAGAGAAATTCAACTCGACCAAAGCCGTAAAATTAATTTATAACATACCATACAAAAATTCCAACTTTATATAAGGGGTGTCGGTAAATGAAAAAAGATAACTGGATATATAAAGTTTTTTTAATGACTTTTTTTCTTTCAGTAATATTTAGTTTTATATCTAATGCTATAACATCAAATGCAAATATTGTTGTAATGATAATAATTACTATATTAGTTATTGGTATAGGTATAGTATTTGATATGATAGGTACAGCAAGTTTGACAAGTAATGAAGCTACTTTTCATGCTAAATCTTCTAGAAAAATTGAAGGCGCTAAAGAATCGTTAAGTCTTATAAAAAACTCAGTAAAAGTATCAAGTGTTTGTAATGATGTTATAGGAGATATTTGCGGTATCATAAGTGGTGGTATGGGAGCAATGGTTGCTATAAGTTTATCAAAATTTTTTAATGGTAATATTGCACTAAGTTCTATTATAGTATCAGCTGTAATATCATCTTTAACTGTAGGTGGTAAAGCTATATTTAAACGTGTTGCGATAAAGAATTGTGACGATATAGTATTTATTGTTGGTAAAATAAAGAGTATATTTAAAATAAAATAAATTTTAGGTGGGGTTATGGATAAAATTAAAATTGAATTTAGCAATTCTAATTTTGAGTATTGCTATCGAATTCCAAAAAATTTTAGTTGGTTTGAAATGTCTCGTTTTATAAAAGAATCTTCTTATAAATTATGCGAGCATATTATATATAATGAAGGTAAATTATTTTTTGATAAATGGATTTTAGTAGATAGAGAAAAAGTAGAATTTAACATGTCTTATGATGAACAAAGCAATTTAAAAAAGATATTTTTAAAAAAGTTAATTGAACATGAAGGTATAACTCCTGTAACATGCGCTTTTGCTAAATCTTTAAAAGTAAAGATAGAGGAAGCTATGTATGCAGTTGATATTGAAACAAATTTGTATAAGAATAAAACTATGTATTTTGATAATCCTTATGATATATTAGGTATAAAAGAAGATGAATATACTAAGGAAGAATTATTAAAAATAGTTGAATCTAGAATAAATAAAATTTTAGATGCATATAATTCAATCGTAAAACAAAAACTTTTAAAAAATAAATAATAATTCTAGAAAAAGATGAATTATTTTTTTTATGTTATGGTATACTTTA
>JAZLAK010000084.1:0-5263 GCA_045613165.1 Bacilli bacterium
TATATTATATTAATAATATGAAAATAATAAGAAAAAAGAGTACATAAATACTCTCAATCTTTATTAAAATCATTCAAATATTTTTTTAAATTTTCAGCGACTTTAATAGGTACAAATTTTGATAACTCATCTACTGTTGCTTTACTCATTTTTTTAACACTTCCATAATATTTTATCAGTTCTTTTTTTCTAACACTACCTATTCCTTCAATATTATCTAATACGCTGGATATAGTTCCTTTACTTCTTATAGTTCTATGATAATTAATCGTATATCTATGTACTTCATCTTGTATTCTAGTTAAATAATGAAACAAATTACTAGTTTTATCTATATTATAAATATTTAAAGTCTCTCCATCCATTAAATCACTTGTTCTATGTTTATCATTCTTAACTAAACCACATACTTTTATACTTAGATTTAATTCTTTTAGAACATCCATACAAGCATGAATTTGTGATTTCCCTCCATCAACTAATATTAAATCAGGCAATTCACTCTTTTCTACTAAACTTCTAAAATATCTTCTATATATAACTTCTCTCATAGTATTATAATCATCATTCTTATCCACAGTTATTTTATATTTTCTATAATCATTTTTAGATGGTTTACCATTTTTAAACACTACCATACCAGATACATTAAAATTACCAAATATATTAGAATTATCAAACACATCTATTCTATAAACATTAATACCAAGTAATTTACTTAATTCTTTGTTAGCACCAATACTTCTATCTTCATCATTTAAAAACATAGACATTTTATTTTCTAAATTTAACTTAGCATTTTTATAAGCCATATCCAATAATTTCTTCTTATTACCTTTTTTTGAGGTTACAAACTTAGTATCTATCATAGTAGACAATAATTCTAAATTTATATCTTCACTTATTAATACTTCTTTAGGTATTTCATGTTTATTATAATAAAGAGCAATATAATATTCTAACTCACCAATATAATCTTCCATTACTGGAACTATTTTATTAGTATGTCCTATAAGTTTACCATTTCTTAAAAAGAAAAATTCTATACTTAAATATCCATTATTAAAATAATAATTAATTATATCTCTATCAACATTATCATGTAATTCAACTCTTTGACGTTCCATTACTACTTTAATATAATCTAATTCTTCCTTTAACTCTTTAGCCTTTTCAAAATTTAATTGATTAGAATAAAAATCAATTTTTTCAAGTAATTTGTTTGTTATAACACTTTCATCACCTTTTAAAAATTTAATTATATCTTTTTCCATATCAATTATTTTATCTTTATCAATATCTTTTACACAGTACCCTAAACATTCTCCTATATGATAATAAAGACACACATTTTTCTCCATATAATCACATTTTTTTAAAGGATATAATCTATTTATTAAATTAACAATACGCCTAGCAGCATATACATTTACAAATGGTCCAAATAACATTTTATCTTTATGTTTCTTTATATTTAAATATCTTACTACTTTTAAACTAGGATATGGATTTCTAGTATACTCAATATACGGATAACTTTTATCATCTTTTAATAAAATATTATATCTTGGATCATATTTTTTAATTAAATTAAGTTCTAATATAAAAGCTTCTAACTCACTATTAGTTACAATATATTCAAATCTATCAACTTCACTTACCATTAATGCAGTTTTCCCAGTATTTTTTCCTATAAAATAACTGGATAATCTATTTTTTAAATCCTTTGCTTTACCAACATATATAATAACATTGTCTTTATTATACATTTGATAACTTCCTGGTAAATGAGGTACTAATTTTAACTCTTCTTTAAACATAGGCATCACACAAATATTTTATCATATTTTTATTATTAAATAAAAAAGATTTATAATACTATAAATCCTCACTAACTTTTTTTAAACTTTTAACTTTAATCTTTTCAAGAATAGTAACTTGTACTTTGCCATCTCTTATGTCGTATGAATCAGTATCTCCAACATCTTTTTTATAAACACATTTTCCTAATGGTACATTAATAGATATTTTTGAAACTTCTCCAGTCAAGTCATTTTCTCCAGCAGTTAATTCAAATGTGTCTTCTTCAGTAACTCCATTAGGAAATCTAAGACTTACTCTAACAACATCACCAATATCTAAATAATCACTATTTTCTGTTCTTGAAACAATAACAATTTTAGATATGTCATTTTCTCTAGATTGTATAGCTTCTTTTAAATTCTTCCTAGTAACCATTAATCTTTCATAGTCAGTATTAGCATCTTCTTTTCTACCTTCCACAACAATCTTTGATATAAGAGCCGATATTGTATCAAAATCTTCTTTCAATTGTTTAGTTTTTTCTATATATTCTTTATATCCTTGTTCATCTAAGAATATTTTATTTACTTCTATTTGTTCCATATACTTCTTCCTTTAGTTCTTATAATTTTTAGAGATAAAAAAAGGGCTAAGCCCTCGAAACATACTTACCATCAATTGTAGATACAATGATATGTTCCCCTTGAGATATAAATAAAGGTACTCTTAATGTATATCCTGTTTCTATTGTAGCATCTTTAGTTGCATTATTAGTAGTATTACCTTTAGTTGCATCAGTAGTTTCAATTATTTCATATTCAACTTTTTCAGGTAAATTAATACCAATTATTTCTCCTTCATAAGTAGAAATATCTATATCCATACCTTCTTTTAAGAATTTTATTTGATCAACCAATTTAGATTCAGGTATTTCTAATTGTTCATATGTCTCATTATTCATAAATACATATGAATCACCTTGACTATATAAATAATTCATCTTAGATTTTTCTACTCTAGCTCTTTCAATTTTAATATTAGTATTATAAGTTTCTTCTACTAATGAACCAGTTCTTAAATTTCTTAATTTCATTTTCATAAATGCAGAACCTTTACCAGGTTTAACATGTTGAAATTCTTCTATTAAACATAATTTTCCATCAATGATTATAGTCATACCATTTTTAATTTCATTAATATTTATATTCATAGTACTACTTCACCTCTTTTAAATTTCTATAATTATGAGCCTTATTAGTTAACTTTAAAGTTTTATGAGTACCAATACTTACTCCACCAATTTTTTGAGAACAAATTACTTTTTGTTTTTTTATTTCACCTTTATATGTCGGCGTTGTTGCTTGAGCACGTATTAAAGCAGCCATATCTGTATAACTATGTAAAAGCCCTTTTGTTGTTATATCATTTTTTCCCATAAGTTGTTTCCTTCTATTTAAAATAATTATTTTTTTTCTTTAAAATTAACAGATTTTCTACACTTTGGACAATATTTTTTCATTTCCATTTTATCTGGTGTATTTCTTTTATTTTTTTCAGTAGGTCTTATTATAAAACCACATTCAGAACATTTTAATTCAATATTTGCTCTTGCATCAGTTTTTTTAGCCATTATTTTGCCTCCTCACTTACAAACTACAAGTATTATAACAAAGAATATGTTAATTATCAAATAAAAATTCACTTATATTCCTAGCTAAATACATATTTATAGGATATGTGTGTGTATTTTCACTTTCTTTATAGTCAATATTTGGACTAACTATAATTAAACTATACTCAGGTTTATCACTAGGCATATAAGATATAAACGTTCTTGTAGTTGCAAAAGTTTCAGCTTGACCATCACCATCACTATCTAAAATACTCTCACTTGTACCTGTTTTACTACTAGCGTTATATTTTTTATCAATATAATAACTACCAGTACCAGAACTAGATACCATTCTTAAACCTTCTTTAATTCTACTTTTATATTTTTCACTCAAATCTATAGTATTTAATACTTTAGATTCATTTTTTAATACAACTTTACCTTCAGAACTAACAATCTCTTTCATTAAAGAAAGTGCTATTCTAAAACCATTGTTAGCTACAGTATTTATATATTGAGTTAACTCTATTGGAGTATATGTATCATATTGTCCTATACTTAAATTTAATAATAAATCATCACTTATAGTTTTACCTATAATACCAACACTTTCATTCTCTAAATCTATTTCAGTCTTTACACCTAAACCGTAACTCGCTAAAGTATTACGATAAATATTAAAAGCATAATTCAAATTATTTAAACTCATATTATATTTATACTTTTCACCTGTTAAACCAATTGCAATTAAAAATTGATAATAATTACTAGACTGAGCTAAAGCAGTTAAATCATTTACTCTACCCAAACTTTTCCAACTACACTTCCTAGTTTTATTTTTTAATTTAACACAAGAATCAACTACACTATCTCCTATATCAATAATGTTATATTTATAACCTATAGATATAGTAGCAGCTTTAACTACACTACCAACAGTATAACTTTTATTTATATTACCTATCTCATTTTCATAAAACATACCATTATTATAACTCTTACCAACCATACTAATAATACCACCCGTATTAGGATCACTAACAATTATATAAGAACCATTATAATATCTAGAACTCTTAAATTCTTTAGCTTTTAATATTTCACTTTCTAACAACTTTTCAATATATTTTTGCAATTCTATATCTATATTTAAAATTAAATCATTACCAACTTCAGCTTCACTTATCAAAGATATAGTATTATCATTATTTATTCTATACTCAGCTTTTTTTCCTTTTAAATAATCCTCATAATATTTTTCTAAATAACTAGTACCAACAATATCATCATTTGAATACCCTAATTTTTTATAATATTCTTTATCTTCACTTTGTATTTTCCCAGTTGTTCCTATTATATTCGATAATAAATTCCCATAATTATTAATTCTAATAAACGTTAATTCACATCTAATACCAACTAAATCCATTTCCAATATTTTACTATATTCTTCATCCGTACAATCTTTTTTTATAACCTTATCTTGATAATTATAGCCTTTATTCATCATATCAAAAACATTTGAAGCTTTTCTTTCTATATCTGTCATTTCGTTTAACATATCATCAGTTATTAATTCTAACTTTATTTTAAAAAACTCATCACTGCTTATTTTTCTCTCACTATATTTTCGCTTTATATCATCGCTTACTCTATTATCTATTTCTCTTTTATTATTTAAATAATAAAAATACTTTAACTCATCTAAACTTCCTGCTTCTATATCTAATACACTCGCTAATTTCAAAGACACTTCAATCTCTTCTTTATTACTAATATTATTTAATTTGTTATAAATAATAGTTTTAACTCCTACATTATCTACTATTATTTTTCCATTTCTATCTA
>JAZLAK010000085.1:0-4643 GCA_045613165.1 Bacilli bacterium
ATAGGTGGTTATTTCTATGTTAGATATGAGGATGATGGAAACTATTTAGATTGGGTAGATGATTTTAAAGGTGATGTAGGACAAGTTATTTCATTACAAACAATTGAATTTGGTGAAAACTTAAAAGACATAACAATAGAAAATGATGCTTCTAATACATATTCAGTAGTTATTCCATTAGGTGTAGAAGTAGAAAATGAAGATGGAACTAAATCAAGACTAACAATAGAAAGTGTTAATGATGGTTTAGATTATCTTGTAAATGAAGATGCACTTAATAAATATGGGTGGATAGTTGCACCTACTGAAGAAACAACATGGAATGATGTAACAGTAGCAAGTAATTTAAAAACTAAAGGACAAGATTTATTAAATCAACAAGGAGTAATGTTAAAAAGTACTTTAGAATTAAATGCTATTGATTTAAATGTAGTTGATGGAAGTATAGATAGTTTTGAAATGTATGAGTACATAAGAGTACAAAGTACACCTCATGGAATATCTAAAACATACCTATTAACTAAAAAGGAAACACCATTAACAAAACCTGAAAATATGACAATTACATTAGGAGAAACAAAAGATACTTTAACAGGTATTCAAATTGGAGAAAGTGAAGCAATCAAAGAAGGAATAAGCAAAATTGAAAGTGATTATAAACTAAATGAAGAAAAGATAAATGAATTAGCAAATAGTATCAATTATTTTAGTGTGGATCTATCACAATACAATTTAACTATTCCAACTGATAAAGATAACATACCATTAGAAACTAAAAATTATGATGTAAACTTTTATGGTTATTTTAAAGGGAAACAAATAACACCAACAGTTTCAATAAGTGGTAATAATACAGGTATTACAACAAGTAAAACCAATACATACATTAGATTTGGAGTAAGTAGTAATACTCAAATTAGTAATATACAAAACGATTATACAATTACATTTACTTATGTTGATGGAGAAGAAACTTATTCATTAATCAAGAAAATCAACATTGTATTAGCATTAAAAGGTAGTGATGGAACAAGTGTTAATATACTAGGTTCTTATAATACTTTAGATGAATTAAAAGCAGCTCATCCTACTGGAAATATTGGAGATGCTTATATAGTTCAAGGAAATATGTATGTATGGTGTGTAGAAGATAACGATTGGCAAGATGTTGGAAACATACAAGGACCAGCAGGACCAGCAGGACCACAAGGAGAGCAAGGAATACAAGGGGAAACAGGAAAAGATGGAACAACATATTATTTCTATGTAAGATATAGTATTAATGCAAATGGAAACCCAATGACATCAACCCCTACTGATGCTTCTAAATATATGGGTGTAGCAAGTACAAGTTCATCAACAGCACCAACTTCATATAGTGCCTATACTTGGAGTTTAATAAAAGGTGCAGATGGGCAAAATGGAAGTCCTGGGCAAAATGGTGCAGATGGAAAAAGCTCTTATTTACACATTAAATATAGTGATGATGGTGTAACATTTACTGAAAACAATGGTGAAACAGTAGGAAGATATAGAGGGGAATTGGTAGATAACATTCAAGTCGATAGTGATAATTTTGATGATTATACTTGGTTTGATATGGCTTTAATTGTTGAAGAAGAATTAGAGGAAATTAGAAAAGAAGTTGTTAATAATACTTCATTAATACAACAAACAGATGAACAAATTAGATTAGATGTAGCAAGTGAATATGTAAGTACTGGAACATTTGATGAGTTTAGAGAAACTACTGAAACACAATTTACAATACAAGCAGATGGAATAGAAGCAAAATTTAGTGAAGTAGTTTTAATGGTTGAAAATGTAGAAGGTGAAACACAAGCACAATTTAGAGAACTTGCTTCATACATTAGAGGTTATCAAAACGAAGAAGGACAACCAGTATTAGAATTAGGATCTATAACAAGTGATATTATTTTAAGACAAACAAATGAAAGAATACAATTTGTTCAAAATGGTGAAGAAGTTGCTTATGTATCAAACAATACATTATATATAACTGATGGACATTTTTTAAATAGTTTAAGAGTTGGACAATTTGCTTTTATACCTAGAGCAAATGGTTCATTAGACTTTAAGAAAGTAACATATTAGGAGGTGATTAAATGGCATTTGTAAATTTAACTTCTAAAAGTTGGGGTTCATCCCCTGATATACCAATACAACCTGCTTATGAAATGCGAAGAAGTGGGGCAGATATGCAATATAGAGTTAGGGTAACAGTAGGTACAGTAACGGGCCAATCATATTTTGGCTTCCCTATCTATATGAAAACATATTTACAAAGTAGTTTAAAAGATACTCACACTTTAAAAAGTGCTAGTCCTAGTCAATGGAGTTCAAGTATTGTATATACTACTGATTGGTTTACAATATCAAATAAAACAAGTGGAACAACTTCATTAAGTTTAAATATATATAGTGGTAGTGGTTCAAGTAGAAATAGTACATATTCTTATTCATTACCTATTGAACCTGCTGCAAGTGTTTTAGGTTCAATAAGTAGTTTTACATTTGGAAATGCTATTGATATTCCAATAACAAAATATAATAGTGGTTTTTATGATGTTTTAACAATATCAGTAGGAGGAACTACTATTAAAACCGTAAATGGTATAACAAACGGAACTGATGTAACTTTTACAAGTACTGAATTAAATAATATATATGCAAAATTACCTAGTGCAACAAAAGGTACAGTAACCTTTAAATTGACAACAAAAACAAGTTCAAGCGGTTCAACAGTAGGAACAAGTACAAAAACCGCAACAGGGACAATTCCTAGTAGTGTAAAACCTACAATATCAGGAATAACATTAGCAGAAGCAACAAGTGGTTTAGCAAGTAAATTTGGTGCTTATATTCAAAATGAAAGTAAAATAACTGGAACTGTTAATGCAAGTGCAGGAAGTGGATCTAGTATAAGTGCCTATAAAACAACTATTAATGGAAGCTCTTATACATCAAAGACATTTACAACAGGGGTATTAAAAACAAGTGGTAGTAACACTATAACAACAACTGTTACTGATAAAAGAGGTAGAAGTACAAGTTATTCAACAACATTTAATGTATTAGCATATTCTAAACCTACTATAAGTACATTTAAAGTTGAAAGATGTAATGTAGATGGAACATTAAATGATGAGGGAATTAACTTTAAAGTAAGTGTTAAAAGTACAATTACTTCATTAAATAGTAAAAATGATAGTACCTATACACTTCAATATAAATTATCAAGTGTAGATACATGGACCACAATAGGAAATACTTTAAGTGGATATTCAATTAATACAAGTTGGGTAGTAACTAACATTGCTTTAAATATAGATAATGTTTATGATTTTAGATTAACTATTAAAGATTACTTTGAAGAAGTGGTAAAAAGCACTAATGTAGCAGAAAGTTTTACCTTAATGAACTTTGGTAATGATGGACATAGTATGGCAATAGGTGGAGTTGCAACTGAACCTGATACATTAGATGTAAAAATGGCAAAAACTTATTTAAGTGATTATACATTTATAGGTGGAGAAAGAAGAAGTGACAACGAAAAGAACTTACTTTTTCAAAGTTCGGGAAATGGCGAATATAATCACAATTGTAAAGTATATGGAGGTAATGGTGCTTCAAATACTTCTATTGGTATGTGGGATAGTGTAAATGCTCATTTAATTTATAGATATTTATGTGATGTAGAGGAATTTCATTTTTCTACTGATATGGAGATATTAAGAGGTGGAAAACCAATATTAATAGAAGCATTATTTAACAATGGTGAAAATAGTGGAAACTTTAGATTGAATAATGGTTTTTGTATTCAATGGGGTAAGGTATCAATAACACCTACTGCTGCTAACACAACTTATAATATGGCGGTTAAGTTCCCTACTGCATTTTCAAAAAAACCAGCAGTATTTATAATTGGACAAAGTTCTGCACCACAAGTTTTTAGTTTTTCAATAGGACAAGGTGGAACAGATGTAGATGCTTTTGATATTTATATAAATAGAACAACTGCTACTGCTACTTCATTTCATTGGGTAGCAATAGGTAAGGTATAGGAGGTGTATCTATGGAAGAAGAAATTATAATTCCTGAAGAAGAAACATTTGATTACAACAAATTAAGATACATATTAGATAAAAATGGATATGTTTGTCATGCTTCATTAGGTGGACTAATCGTATGTGATTTAGGAGAATGTACTGAATATACAGGTGAAATTCCTAAAGGTTATTCCACAATTGAAAAATGGTATGATAAAGAAATTGATAAATTAAATGCTTGGAAAATAGTTGATGGTAATTTGGTGTATGATGCAGCCAAATATAAAGGATTACAAAAACTATGTAAAATTCAAGAAGAAGAAAATAGTTGTGCTTCTCATAAATGGGTTAAAGATAGATTAAAAGTTTCAAGTAGTGTAGTAACAGATGAATTATCAAGCACTAAAAATGGAACATCTTTATTAGTTCTATATGATGCAGGTAATTATGAAATACCTGAATTAAAAATAGAATGTACTTCAAGTAATAATGTAAATGTTATTTCTTCTAACAAAAACATACTAGGTATTGATTTTATAACAAGTAAAATAAATGGTGTGGAAATTAAAAATA
>JAZLAK010000086.1:0-16881 GCA_045613165.1 Bacilli bacterium
AAAAATATATTTAAACAATTAAACTTTGTAACATTAAAATATATTTGTTTCGTAGTAATATTAGGTGCATTAATTTTTTCAGGATTAGATTATTATAAAAACTATAACAGTCAAAAAAATGTAGATGAAATAAATGAAACATTAACTAATATTTTAGATGATTATGATTTTATCGAAGAAGAACCTGATACTGATATTGAATATATAGATACAGAAGAAAATGAACAAAATAACACTGTTACTCACAACTCTTCTAATCAACCTAATTCATATTACACAAAATACAACCAAATATTTGATGAACTTCTAAAAGTTAACAATGATACAGTTGGTTGGTTAACCGTAAATAATACTAAAGTAAACTATCCGGTTGTACAATATACAGATAATGACTTCTATTTAAAAAGAGATTTTAACAAAAATAAAAATTCATATGGTTGGATATATATGGATTATCGTAATAACATATATAATTTAAGTAACAACACTATAATATTAGGTCATAACTTAAAAAATGGTATGATGTTTGGAACTTTAAGATATGTAACCAATGAGTCTTGGTATAAAAATCCAGATAATCAAATAATAACATTTAATACTAAAGTTAAAAATATGAAATGGAAAATATTCTCTATTTATAAAATTCCAGTTACAAACGATTACTTATATGCTAACTTCGGAGATTTAAATGAATTCAAAAAATTCTTAGACACTATTAAAAGTAGAAGTATTTATGACTTCGGAATAGAGTTAAAAAAAGAAGATCATATTTTAACACTTACTACATGTGGAACAACAAGTGCTACAAGATTAGTTATTCATGCTGTACTCATAGATGAATAACTTTTTTTATTTAAATAATTTTTTCAAAACTTTACCAACATTAGATAGCCCTTTATTTAAAACACTATCTATCCCTACTGAAATATTATAACCTATATTGCTATAAGTATTCCTATAATTAGTAGTATCTCTAACATATTCTTTTAAATCAATTTCTTTTCCATTCTTTACATCACTTTCAAACTCTTGTAATTTTTCTTCTGTTATAACCTTATTTTTAGCAGCAATATTATAATATCCCAAACTATCCATAATATATAATCCTATATAAATAACAAATATAATTCCTAAAACTGTTAAAAACCAATTCTTTTTCTTTTTTTCAATCATATTTATTCTCCTAAATAATTATTTATAGCCGAAGCTAGTACTCTCAAACTATTACTAACACTTTCATAAGTACTTTCAGGACCACCAACCTCAATCAAAACACAATTTTTATTATAATCTTGATTATATACACTAAATCTTGTAAAAACTCCCCTACTAATATCTTTATTTATATTTTCTATTTCTCTAATCAAACCATTCGCCACATTCATATTCTCTTGATAATCATAATTAGTCCCAACAACAAACATTATTTTTGCATAATCTTTACCATTAACATTAATATTACTCAAATTATAATTAATACTATCTCTATGCAAATCAATATATAGCGACAAATTTAGATTATTCAAATTTTCTAACCAACTTCTACTAACCTTATATGCTTGTCTATATGTATAACCCATATTATTCAAATCAGTTTTCAAATCTCTATCTTCTACTATAGCACCTATTCCATAATCTCTTAACATATCCTTTAAAATATACGATGCTGTATGCACTGTTGGAGTTAAATTATAATTTTCTATTGTTCTATATTCCTCTGTCTGATGAGTATTATAAATATATACTTTATTTTCTATAGTTTCTTTTTTTATTTCATCTTGTTTAAAAACTTCTTTAGTAAAAGTTATATCTTCAAAAGTTGACAAACCTATATTAATTAAATATTCTCCTTTAAAATTTATTCCATTATTTTCTATTTCATTCATACTTACATTCTTTAATAAATCTATAAACTTTTCACTGCTAAAAACATCAAATTTGCTTAAAAAAATAGCATTAAAAAAAGATATCAAAAGTAATACAAATATTTTTTTTAATTTATTTTTATTATTTGTTTTACTTTTAAATATCTTTTTCATATAATTCACCATTTACATAGTAATATATAAATGATAAGAATTTTGTAATATATTGTTAGAATAAACTTAATTGACTAGATTCAGGCAAACCATTTAGTACTCCTAAGGTCCTCAATCTTTCAACAGCGGACGTATTAACTTTCCCTCTATTTTGTAAATCTTCAATACTTATATATCTACCTTTTTCTCTTTCACTAACTATTTGATTACAAACTTGAACACCTAAACCATCCAAAGATCTAAATGGCATAATCAAACTTCTATTATCATCGTCTATCAAGAAATATTTTGCATGACTTCTTTCTAAATCAATATTTTTAAAACTAAATCCTCTACATGTCATCTCTAATGCAACATTTAATACATCTAAAGTATTAGTTTCTTTATTAGTTGCTTCAAACCCTTTACTTTGAATTTCTTGAATTTTTGCTCTAATTGCAGTTTCACCTTTTATCATAGAATCAACATCAAAATCATCACAACGAATTGAGAAATATGCAGCATAATAAAGTAACGGATGATGAACTTTAAAATAAGCTATTCTAAACGCACTTATAACATAAGCTGCAGCATGTGCTTTAGGGAACATGTACTTTATCTTTCTACAAGACTCTATAAACCAATCTTCTATTCCAGCATCACGCATCTCTTTATCCCAAACTTTCCAAGTTTCAGGATCTTTACTAGCACGACCCTTTCTAACAAATTCCATTATTTTAAATGCTTTCTTTGGTTCTAAACCATGATACATCAAATAAACCATTATATCGTCACGACATCCTATAACATCTTTAAATTCAACTACATTATTACGAATTAATTCTTGAGCATTACCTAACCAAACATCAGTACCATGTGATAACCCTGATATTTTAATTAGCTCAGAAAAAGTACTAGGTTTAGTATCCATTAACATACCTATAACAAATTTAGTACCAAATTCAGGAATACCTAAAGTACCAGTATCACACATAATTCTTTCTTTATCAACACCTAAAGGTTCTGGAGATTTAAAGATATCCATAGTAGCTTTATCATCTAAAGGAACTTTTGTGACATCCATCCCTGATAAATCTTGTAACATACGCAACACCGTTGGATCATCATGTCCTAGTATATCAAGTTTTAATAAATCTTGATCTATTGCATGATAATCAAAATGCGTTGTTCTCCAAGCACTTGTTGGATCATCTGCTGGAAATTGGAATGGCGTAAAATCAAATACATCCATATACCCTGGAACAACAACTATTCCACCTGGGTGTTGTCCGGTAGTTCTCTTAATTCCAGTACATCCCATAGCGAGACGTTCTATTTCAACACTTCTTAAATTAATACCTTTTTCTTCACAATAACCTTTTACAAAACCATAAGCAGTTTTTTCGGCAACCGTACCTATAGTACCAGCTCTATATACATTATCCACACCAAACAATACTTTAGTATATTCATGAGCACTTGCTTGATTATCTCCGGAGAAGTTAAGGTCTATATCAGGAACCTTATCGGCATTAAAACCTAAGAAAGTCGCAAAAGGCATATCTTGTCCTTCTTTTCCAAAAGGTATATGACAATTAGGACACTCTCTATCAGGTAAATCATATCCACTTGAATATTCGCTACCTAAACTTCTACCATCATCAAAATCAAATATACTCATTTTACATTGACTACAAACATAGTGAGCCGGTAAAGGATTAACCTCAGTTATACCCATCATTGTTGCAACGAAAGAAGAACCTACACTACCACGAGAACCAACTAAATATCCATCATCATTTGAATGTTTAACTAGCTTTTGAGCGATAAGATAAATAACGTCAAATCCTCCACCAATAATTCCACCTAAATTCTTTTTAGCAGCTTTATCTAATGCCTCTTCAGTCATTTCTTCTTCACTAGAATTCTTTATACTTTCTTTTGTTAATTCAAATACTTTGTCATAACCTTCTTTAACAACTTGACTTAATTCAGCATAAAATTTATCTTCTATTTCACTTTCACTTAAATTTGGATTATCATTTTTGACTTTATTTTTAACTAAATTAACTATTCCGTCACCGTATAATTCTTGAGCAATACGACTTTCAATATTTCTTGGAAGTGGATTACCATATATACTATGTGCTTTATCAAATACTAAATTATAAACTTCAGTTCTAGAATCTCCCATCTTAGGCGAGAAAGGTACTCCACCAGTTTCAATTATAACTTCTATTATTTCAATACTATCTGCAATACGTTTAGGATTATCTATAACTAATTCATGAGCTAGTTCTTCACCTAAATATGAAAAACTTTCTAACATTTCCCCTGTAGTTCTAAAATAATTATCAGGAATATTTTTTATATTAGAACGATTTAAAGGATGTCTTCCACCCCCAGGTACTTTTTGATTAATAATAATCTCTCTATAAATTTTATCTTCTTTATTTAAATAATGTACATCACCTGTTGCTACAATAATCTTACCTTGTTCTTTAGTGCATTCTATTATTTTTCTTATACTACTTTCTAATTCTGCTTCATTTAAGAAATCACTTTGATCAATTAAATGAGAATAAGCATCTTTAGGTTGTATCTCTACATAATCATAAAAATCTATAATATTACGAAGTTCTTCTTCACTCTTGCTTCTAGCTTCTACAAATACTTCACTTTCATAACAACCACTACCAATTAAAATACCTTCTCTTAATTCTTCTAACTTGCTTCTTAATATTCTAGGTGTCTTATATAAATAAGTAGTATTTGCAAAACTTATTATTTTAAACAAATTCTTTAAACCAACGTTATTTTGTACTAATAAATTAACATGATAAGTTCTACCATATTTATGTATTTCTTTTTTATCAATTAAATTATTTAATTCATTAATATTATTAAATTTTCTAGCATGCAATTTTTTTAACATCTTATATAGTACTAAAGCAGTACCTTCAGCGTCATAATCTGCTCTATGATGAGCTGTTTCATCCCAAGGAACTTCATATCTTTTAACTAATGCACTTAAACCATGTTTAGAATATTCAGGGTCTAATGCACGAGATAATTCTAAAGTATCAATTACTGTATTCTTAAATTCACCTAGATTATATTTCTTATAACACATTTCAATAAATGAAGTATCAAACTTAGCATTATGAGCAACCATTGGATAATCTTTAAACCACTCAATAAATCTTTTAACAACAGTTTCTTCATCATCTTTATCTCTTAACATATCATCAGTAATATTAGTAAGTTCAATAATTTTATAAGGTAAAGGTCTCTTAGGATTAATCAATTCATCAAATCTATCAACTATTTCACCATTTTTTATTAATACGGCACCTATTTCGATAATAGAGTCAGCACCACCTGCATTAAAACCTGTAGTTTCGATATCGAAAACACAATAAGTTGTATCCATTAAATCAGCATCACTTGGTCTTGTAACTATTCTAACTGTATCATCAACTAAAGTTAATTCACAACCATACAAAGCTTTAAATTTATCTTGTTCTTCTTTACCTTTATTATAATCTGTTACAAAATGATACACATCAGGAAAAGATTGACAACAATTATGATCAGTTATACCTATCGCTTTATGTCCCCATTTAGTAGCAGTTTTTAATAAAGTTTTAGCATCTATACAACCATCCATTTGACTCATCATAGTATGAGCATGTAATTCAATTCTTTTTTCTTCGCTATCATCTACCACACTTACATCTTTACTAGGTATAGATTCAATATCACGAATATTTAAAACCATATCTTTAGCATATTGATCATTTTTAGAATAACCTCTAAAACGATACCAATTACCACTTTTTACTGACTTACAAATAGATTTAAATTCATCTTCATCTTTACTAAATACTTTAGCAAGTATACTGTCAGTTTTATCACTTATTTTTAAAGTTAATATTTTAAAATTACTTTTACTAGATTCAAAAATATCAGTACCAAACACAAAAGCTTCTACTGTAACATTATTTTCTTCCCCAATAATAGAATCTATAGTAGTCACTTTACTTTTTATCATTTCTCCCATAATTACAGTATTAGTAGGTTCTTCTTTTTTTACTACTTCTACTCTAGTTTCATTAATTTCTTTTTTTATTTCTTGTTTTAACTCTTCATTGATTTTACAATTTATGTTTAAATCATTAAAACCTAATTGTTCTAATCTTTTTAATATTTTCTTACTTTCTTTATTTATTAATTTTTCTTCTATTTCACTTATAACTTCAATAGTTATTACATCTTCATTAACAGTAATATTATTATTAACTATACTAGATAAAGCAGGACTTTCTTTAACTACATCATTTAATAAATATTTAAAATAACTTATAACATCTTCTTCTTTAATGTTTATATTATCAAAAATAACATTAATTTCACTAACTCCATCAATACCTCTTTTAGCAACATCAATTAAATTCAAAGCAGCTTCTATAGGAACACAAACATCATTTTCTATATAAACATTCCATGTACTATCTTGTCTATTTATTGTTACCTTATTAACCTTAGAATTATTAAAAGTTTCTTTATTTTCAAAATTAATTTTATTTAAAAATCTAACTAACTTATCGTCCATACTACACCTACTTAATTCAACTACTTTATTATAACAAAATAACTTCATTAAACAAATATCTTTTAACACTTTCTTAACAAAAAAATACTCTTAAAATTTAAGAATATTTTATATTATTATTTATCTTTATAAAACTCTCTAATTTTTCTTTTAGCCATAGTTGTCGCTACTATATTAACCCATTTTTTATCTGGTTTAGAATCTTCTTTTACTATAACTATTATTCTATCTTTATTTTGTAATTTATAATCTAAACTTACTTCATCACCATTTACAAAACATTTAGATAAATGATTTCCAATATTAGTATGTATTTTATAAGCAAAATCTATTGGTGTAGAATTTATTGGCAATTCAACTATATCCCCATTAGCAGTATAAACATATACATTATTACTAAATATTTCATTTTTAATTTTTTCTATAAATGCTTTATCATCTTTTATAGTATTATTTAAATTAGTTATAGTAGACATAAATTGATAATTACTTCGAAGCTCCTCTTGCATCTTTTCACTACCTAGCCCCTTATACTTATTCCAGTAACTAGCAAGTCCATAAGTATTTATATTATCCATTTCTTTAGTTCTTATTTGAATTTGAATAATTCTTTCATCAGGACCAAATACAGTAGTATGCAGCGAACGATACATATTAGTTTTAGGAGCAGCAATATAATCTTTAAACTTATAATTCATCGGTTTAAAATACTTATGAACTAATCCCAATACTCTATAACATTCTTCTTCACTATCTACATTAATCTTTAAATTTACTAAATCATGTATTTCATATAATTTATAACCTTTTTTCATTTTTCTATAAATATTATAAACATTAATAATTTTAGAACGCATTTCATAATTTATATTATTTTGTGACAATACTTTTGATAATGTATTCTCTGTTTCAGTTATGCATTTTATATAATTTTTTCTAACACGCTCACTTTTTAAATTTAAATCTTCATATACTTCAGGTTTTAAATAAGATAAACATATATCCTCTAATTCACACTTTAATCTAAATGCACCTATAAAATAAGCTAAGGGTACATATATAGATAAAGTTTCTAAAGCACTTCTTTGTTGTTTCTTTTGTGCTTTAAATTCTAAAGTTCTCATATTATGTAATCTATCACATAATTTAATAATTATTATTCTTACATCTTCATTTAAACTTGTTATAATTCTTCTAATATTAGCATCTCTCGCTTGATCTAAAGAAGAAAAATGAATATTACTAATTTTAGTTACTCCCAAAACTAATTTAGCAACTTCACTTCCAAACTCACTCTCTATCTCTTCTATAGTATATTTTGTATCTTCTACTACATCATGTAACATACCAGCAATTAAAGATGCACCATCAGCATGAAACTTAGCTAAATTAATACAAACGTTTATAGGATGAATTATATAAGGCTCTCCACTTTCTCTAGTTTGTTCTTTATGAGCAGCATTAGCAAATTCATAAGCCTTAATTAATTTCTCTACTTCTTCTTCATTATATCCTTTAACCAAATCAATTAATTCTTGAATTTTTTGCATGTTACCACCTCATTTTATATATTAGAATTTTACCATATAAAAAAGGCATTTTTCAATACCTTTTATTAAAAGGTTTTATTCTATTTATTTATAACTAATTCTTTAATTAAATTATACTTTTCTTTAAAATTTTCTTTTGTTCTATCACTTAAATCATTATAATCTTTTTCTAATTGTTCTAACAGCCATTCTCTAACTTCATTCAAAGTTAAATTATATCTATTAAATGCTGAATTAAATAACATTGGAATATTATCAAAATGAGCTAATATATCTGCATCACTCACACATAATTCTTCAATATTAGTAGCATTTTTAGAACTTCTATGATTATATACGCATCCTAAGACTCTTTCTTTTATATCATTTGCACAATCAAAATTTTCTAATATCTTATTACTTAATATCTTCCCATTTATATGGTGCTCTTGCCTATCTCCAATTTGTTCTATTAATGCAATATCATGAAGTAAAGCTCCTAAAGAAACAATTTCAACATCAGCATTATATTTCTTTGCTAACAAAACAGCTTCAAAGTATACATATTTAATATGCTCATTCCAAAAATCATAATGATCAACTGATTTCTTTTTATATTCATTACATTTATTTATAATATATTCTTTAACACTATTAATTAATTCTTCCATATAACTTTCCCCAAACTAATTTCTATCCACTACATAATAGTATAACATAAAAAAGACATTTCTAAAAAAATGTCTAATTATAACTTCATTAAAAATTATTGCAATTCCCTTGATATATATCACACTTTTCATTTTCTTCACAACATGTATATTCAGGAGTATAAGTATGAGTATAAATATGATGATTTATTACCCTAGTATTTATTGGACATACATGAGGAACATGATGATGTATTTCTCTATGACAAACTCTTTCTACTGGACACTCATAAATAACAGGACATTCCATACCAGTCATAGACATATTACCATTATACATCATTCCCTTGTTTTCTTTATCAGCACATCTAAAATTATACATAATAGTACACTATCCTTTCTAACATATTTTATGTATTCTAAGAATATTTGTACTAGTATAAATTAACTAATATAATCATCAAAAGTTAATTGTAATTTTTTATTTTCTTTAACCATTAAATTATGATTATATATTAAAGGAATTATCATATTATATAAAATTCTATCTAATCTTATAGTGAATTTACTACATTTTATATAACAACCAGCAAAATCTTCAAAACCTCTTTTATAATAATGCCAATACATATCTGTATAATCTTGAGTAAATGCTTCTATCTTTTCATCTACTTTACTTATTTTTAAATTAATAAAATCAAAAAGAAATTTTTTTTCAAATTCTACTAAATCATTATTAGCAGTTCCCCTTAAATGTAAATAAATATATTCATCATTATTACATTCATTTTTATAATATCCATAATTAGAACCAGATCCTATAGATGTAGTGATTGCAATATTACTTATAGTACTTTCATTCATATACATCATTCTATCTTGTTCATATTTGTTTATTATTTCGTCAAATATCGTATCATCAGCTTGTCCTTTATTAATTTGTAAAAATAAATTTCTTGTACCTTTAATAACACTAAATAGTCCATCATAATGTGATAAATAATCGTTGCTAATTCCACATATATTACTATATCTTAAATAATATCTTATAATTTCATTAACTTTTTCTTTATCACTTAAATTATTTATACTATCAAAAAAAGAATAAGAACTTTTTAAAGTTTTAATTTTATCTTTAGTTTTTACATCAACTTGAATTTCGTTAGCCTTATTCCTTATCATAATAGAATCGTAAAAATTACTATTTAAATGTTTTAAGCCATTAATTTTCATATTACCCCCAACATACAAAATATTATTTAATAGGCATTATTAATGCTGCGACTATATAAGCTAGTAAACCACTACCACAACCAAAAACTAAAAGTACTGCAATTAATCTTACAATTGTTGAATCAACATTCATATATTCAGCAATACCACCACATACTCCAGCAATTTTTTTATCAGTTGAACTTCTATATAATTTTTTATTCATATCACATCACCTAAAATTATTATAAATATATTTTTATAATTATTCAATATTTTTGCATACAAAAACCAATAGCACTGATAATACTATTGGTTCGAGTTTAAGAAAAATTGTGAAGTTAGACTATCTAACAACTAAATATTATCAGTATTTAGCACAACATCTCATCATAATGAGTTTTCTTTCTCAATCACAATTGTAATGCTTAGATTTGATAAGATTTTATTTATCCTTTACATAAATAAATTTTCCTAAAAAATGTGGTTATCTTAAAATCAATCATAACATTAATAATTGATACCAACCCTATACTCGATTTTAAAAACCTAAGAATAATCATGATTCTAACAAAAATACATACGACTTTCTATAATTTAAGATTAATAACCAACCTCAAATTAATATAAGAACCATGTTATTATATCTAAGCTATTATAAATATATAACAAAAACTCAAAATTGTCAACTATCAAAATTTGATTTTATTTTAATAATATGCTAAAATACTTTCTTGAAAAAAGGAGGGATTATATGTTTGGTGAAGAAGAATTAAAAGGAATTAAACAATTAAAACTTACAAATGGTCAAATTACTCTGCCCGAATTTACAAGAGCAGAAACAAATGAATGGTTATATTTTCTTAAACTAGGTAAAGAAATAAGATTATACAATGAACAAAATATATTAAAATTAACTGAAACATTAATAGAAAACTATGCAAAAGATCATAACGCTCATGAATTGAGAAGATTTAAAAGATTTCTTTTTGGGTTATCTATAGAAGATAACAAAGTTAAAAATTCGCGAAGATTAAGAATCCCTCAAGAAATAATAGAAAAACAAGAATATGAAAAAGAAATTGTTGTAGTTGGTGCAAATACACATCTTAAAATTTTTAAAGATATGGGAACTTATAAAAAACATTTAGAAAGTCAAAAAGTATAACATAACGTTATACTTTTTTAAAATGGAAGTTTCATATTCCCATTACTCATTTGTTTCATCATTACTTTCATTTGTTCAAATTGTTTTAACAAACGATTAATTTCTTCTACACTTCTTCCAGAACCTTTACTTATTCTCAATTTTCTAGAATTTTTTAATACTTCAGGATTTTTTCTTTCATATGGCGTCATAGAAAGTATAATAGCTTCTATATGAGCAAAATCTTTAGGATCAATACTTACATTGTTTAGCCCCATTTTTCTAGCTCCAGGAATCATTTTTAATAAATTTTCTAAAGGTCCTAATTTTTTTATTTGTTTTAAATTAGTTAAAAAATCTTCTAAATCATATTTACCACGTTGCATTTTTTTTGCTAAATCTTTAGCTTCATCTTCATCAATTATTCCTTCAACCTTTTCAGCAATAGATAAAATATCTCCCATATCTAAAATTCTTTCAGCCATTCTTTCAGGATAGAATTCACTTAATCCATCCATCTTTTCACTTGTACCTAAAAATTTAATCGGAATATTAGTTAAATGTCTAACTGATAATGCAACTCCACCTTTTGTATTCCCATCCATTTTAGTTAAGACAGCACCAGTTAAAGGTAATTTTTCATTAAATCCTTTAATAACGTTTATAGCATCTTGCCCCATCATAGCATCAATCACTAATAATATTTCATTAGGCTTAGCAAACTCATTTATACCAACTAACTCATCCATTAATTTCTCATCTATATGTAATCTACCAGCTGTATCTATAATAATATAATCATGATGATTAACTTTAGCATATTCTAAAGCATTTTTGACTATATCTAATGGATTATTAGTTCCTTCATCATAAACAGTAATATTTAATTCTTTACCTATAGTTTTTAATTGCTCAATCGCTGCTGGTCTATAAACATCACACGCTACTAACAACGGATTCTTTTTATGTTTTTTTCTTAACATATTAGATAATTTACCAACTGTAGTTGTTTTACCACTACCTTGTAAACCAACCATCATAGCAACAGTAGGATTTTTACTAATTTCTAATGCAACATAATCAGTGCCTAATAAACTAATCAATTCATCTTTTACTAATTTTATAAATAATTCATCAGGTTTTAAACTCTTACTAACTTCCATACCTAATGCTTTTTCTTTAACATTACGAACAAACTCTTTAACTACTTCATAGTTAACATCCGCTTCTAAAAGAGCCATTCTAATTTCTCTCATAGCATCACTGATATTTTCTTCAGTAATCTTACCCATTCCTTTTATATTCTTTATAGCGTTACTTATTCTATCTCCCATGTAATCAAACATCTTTTATCACCTAACAATTATTATACAATAAAAAGAGTGTAATAAACAATACCACAATAATGGTAAGTTATTACACTTTTAACTATTTTTCTCCTTCTTCAAGCATAGTTGTTATAAATATTCCATATCCTGTTGTGGGATTATTAACAATTACATGAGTAACAGCTCCAAATATTTTATTATTTTGTATTATTGGACTACCACTCATACCTTGAACAACACCACCAGTTTTTTCTATTAATCTTTTATCAGTTATTTCAAATGTAATATTTTTTATTTTTCCACTTTTATTTATATTAGTAATATTTATAGTAAATTGTTCAACTTTTTCTCCTTTTAAAACTGTATATATAACAGCTTCTCCTTCTTTTAAATCATCAGGTTTACCAACTTCTAAAGTTTCTTTATTAGGCAATTCATCAGTATATGTTCCATATATACCAGATATAGTATTTTTACTTACACTTCCATAAACGTTATTTGAATAAAATTTAGCATTCTTAGTACCAGCAGAGCCTACACTCGATCTATCTATACTAGTAACTAAACTCTCAAATATAGTACCACTCTTTATTTCAACAGTTGTCATACTATTACTTTCTATTATTTCATGACCTAAAGCGCCATATATCTTTGTTTCAGGATCTATATAAGTTAAAGTACCAATACCACTTATAGAATCTTTAACATATAATCCTGTTTTATATATTCCTTCTTGATTTATTAAATTAAATTCAATTATTTTTTCTTTTTTATTTCTTAAAACAGTTATATTAACTTTATTATCTATAACACTTTCCTCTATAGCATTTACCATTTCATCAACAGTATATACCTTTATATCATTTATTTTTGTTATAACATCTCCTATTTTTAATTCACTTGTATTATACCTATTATTTATTTTATAAAAACCTATAACTATAATACCTTCATTATATACTTCAATACCTATATTATTACCACCAGGAATTACATAATTAGAATACGCTAAAACATTTAATGGAAATAATAAAGTTATAAGTATAATTAACAATCTTTTCTTCATTAATACCACCATTATTATTATGGCAGATTTATACAAATAAAAATAACCAATTTATGGTTATTCACTTATAACAAAATCATTTAAATTACCATTTTCATCCAAAATTTTGTTAACTGATTCTGTCGCTTTATTTAATTTATCACTACAAATTTTAATCATTTTCATAGCTTCACTATATTTTTCTATACTAGTTTCTAAATCTACGTTTCCACTTTCTAAATCTTTTACTATTTTTTCAATATCAACTAGTAATTCATCAAACTTTTTTTCTTCCATTATTCTCGACATCCTTCCACAATCGCATCAATAGTACCTTTATGCAATTTTATATTTATTTTATCATTTATATTAATATCTTTTATATCTTTAATCGCTTTACCATCTTTATTAACAACGCTATATCCTTTACTTAAAACGTTTAATGGATTCAATAAATTTAATTTATTTAATAACATTTCATAAGAATTATTAAATTGATTTATTAAAGTATCAGGATTATTTAAAGTATAGTTAGCTTTTATATTGTCTAACTTTTTAATTCTAATATCTAAAATATGTTTAATTTTATTATTTAAATCATTATACATATTATCTAATTTTTGCTCTTTAATTTCAAATGTAGCTAAAGGATTAGTAAGAACATAACTCTTCTTATATGTATCTAATTTTTTACCATTTATTTCTAATATATTTTGTATATCTTTATTTAATCTAATATCTAACTGATTTAAAAAGTTTCTAACATCAACTATATTTGGGACAGCCATTTCAGCAGCTCCTGTTGGAGTTGGAGCTCTTAAATCAGCAACAAAATCACTTATTGTAAAATCTATTTCATGTCCGACGGCTGATATTATAGGAGTTCGAGCTGCAAATATTGCTCTTGCAACAATTTCTTCATTAAAACTCCATAAATCTTCTATAGAACCTCCACCTCTACCAACAATTAAAACATCTAAATCATAATCATCCGCTCTTCTTATTTGTTCTACTATATCATTAGCAGCTAATTCACCTTGAACTAAAGCAGGAAATAGTATTGTTTCAACACTAGGAAATCTTCTCTTTATAGTACTTAAAATATCTCTAATTGCAGCACCTGTAGGAGCAGTAACTATACCAATTCTAGTAGGAAACTTAGGTATTTCTTTTTTATATATAGGATCAAATAATCCCTCTTGACTTAACTTTTTCTTTAATTCTTCAAACTTTAAATATAAATTACCTACACCATCTTCTTGCATCTCATTAATATATATTTGATAACCACCATTAGGTTCATATACACTAACTCTCCCAACAACTAAAACTTTCATTCCATCTTTAGGTACGAAATTTAATTTTGATGCGCTACTAGAAAACATAACCGCATTTATACGACTACCTTCATCTTTTAATGTAAAATATAAATGTCCTCTAGTATGACCTTTAAAGTTAGATATCTCACCTTTCAAAAACAATGTTTGTATATTTGGATCAGTATCAAATTTATTCTTAAGATATTTATTTAAAGTTGTTACAGTTATATATCTTCTTTCCATATCTTCTCCATTTTAAAAATAATATAGACTACCTATATTATTCATTAACTATTTTATCTAAAACAGCATTAATCATTTTTCTAACATTTTCATCACTATATTTTTTAGCTAACTCTATTGCTTCATTAATAGCAACTATCTTAGGAGTATCTGTATAAAGAATTTCATAAATAGACATTCTTAAAATTGTAGCTCCTAAATTATCTAATCTATCTATAGTCCAATCAGTTAAATAACCATTTGCTTTTCCATCTAATTCATTACGTTTCTCTATTACTCCATTAACTAACTCATTAACAAAATCACTAGAAATATTAATATTTTCTTTTATAATATCTTCAACTTTATACTCAAACTTACTTTTATTGTACATTTCTATTTGATATAAAATTGTCATAATTTTTTCTCTTAATTCACTTCTACTTACTGACATTTCTCTTCACCTAAACCTTATTATATCATACTTAACTTATTTATACATAGTTTTATAATAAATACACTTATCTTTAAACAAACATTTATTACATTCTGGACTTTGACTTTTACATATATACCTACCAAATAATACTAACTGATGATGCGTTCTACTCCATTTTGATTCAGGTAATTTTTTCATCAATTTCTTTTCTACTTGAAATACAGTATCAACATCATTTGCAAGACCTAATCTTTTACTAACCCTATCTACATGAGTATCAACCGCTATAGCAGGAACATTATGTATATTAGATAATACTACATTAGTTGTCTTTCTTCCAACACCAGGTAAATTTTCTAAATATTCTCTATCATTAGGTACTTTGCCATCAAAGTCTTTTACTAAAGATTTAGCAATATTAACTAAGTATAAACTTTTCTTTTTATAGTTTCCACAACTATATATTATTTTTTCTATATCTTCAGGATTAGCATTTGCTAAACTATTTATATCATATTTTTTAAATAATACTGATGTAACCTTATTTACTCTAGCATCAGTACATTGTGCCGATAAAACTGTTGCAATTAATAATTCATAATCTTTATTATAATTTAACTCACAACGTGGATTAGGAATCATTATATCTAACTTACTCATCAATTCATTAGTTTTCATCCAACCAATTATATTCAAAGAAGAAATTGTCTTTATTATCTTCTTTTTCTTCTCTCTTAAATCTATTATTTATTACATCTTCAACAGTTTTATATCCTTTTTTAGTCCATTCATAAATAATTTTATCTATATATCTTAAATTACTAACACCATTATATGTAGCTTCTTTTAATGCTTCTCTAATTAAATCTTCATTCATACCACTATTTATCCAAGCATTAATAAATTCATATTCCATAGGAGATAATGGTCTTCCAAACTCAGCTTCAAATAACTCAAAGATATTCTTTTCAGTATTCTTAATCACTTTTTTATTTATATTAGAAGCAGCAATTTTATAAATACCATCTAAGGATATTTCTTCACTAACTCTATCTCCATCTTTACTAATATTAGTACTTATCAAACCTTTAGCAGTTAAACTACTAAAAGATGCCATAATTTCATTTCTATCTAAACTAGTAATTTGATTAATTAAATTCAAATCTAATTCAGGATGTTCTTGATTAGTTAGGTATATTAATAGTAATGTTTCATTTATATCTAAATTATTTTCTTTTATTATTTTAAATAAAAATGGTCTAATTATATAATCTTTATTTTTAATAATATTATAAATTACTTCATTACTCATCACTACACCTACTTTCTAACAAATCTTACTATATCTTTATTATTA
>JAZLAK010000087.1:0-8383 GCA_045613165.1 Bacilli bacterium
TCAACAACTTGTGCACGAACATCAAATCCTGCATTACCTTTACCAGACTTATTCAAATATACACCTGCATATCCGTGAGGCAAAGCTACCTTAATACCTGAGTTAATAAACAAGGTATCGTTCAATTGAAGCTTTACACCAGGAGTACCCTTTGAATCATAAACAAGATAGTGCTTAATGAAATAATCGATGCGTCCATATCTTGACAAATCTGCCATTTTAACAGAATATAATGACAGATACAAATGCATAATATTTGTCAAATGCAAAGTAATATCTGCATCAATAAAATATTGACGCATTTCAATAATTTCTTCACGAGTCATTCCATATGATTTTTCAAATGCTAATAATGCTCGCTCCACCATATCTAAATTATTTTCGTCAATATTTGGAACATAATAATCGGTTCCTGCAGATACGTGTGTGTTTGTTGGAGTAATACCAAATCCGTTATAAATTTTTAATTCTTGCATAGTATTTATTTTTTTAAATTTTACATTTTTTCTTTATTGTAAAATAGTCTTTTTACTAGCAAAAATTCAAAATAAAACCACCGAATTTATCGGTGGTTTATGATTTTTTTTATTTAGAATAACCATGAATATCTTTCCAAATGTTCTTCAGGAATTCTTGAATTAACATATTGTTTATATTCATTATAATTATTTTTCAATTCATCATATGTATTAGATAATCCACAAGAAATAACATAACCATCTTCATCCACAGTTAATAACTCTATAGTATCGTTTTTATTAATAGATGATAATAAAACCGATTCCATTGAAGCCATATTTCCTAATGCTCCATTTAATCTATTCGAACTTAATCCTGAAACATTTTCAGGTAATGATGAATCTGATGTTCCAATAAAACATTTATTAATTTGATTAATATGTTCTATAATGAAAGCTTCATTATTTTCTTGATATAATGGATTGTTAATACTTCTTTGAAGAGAATTAATAGTATCAGTATTTTTCATCCATACATATTTTTCTTTTATAATCGTTTTACTATTATCTGATGCAGAAATAACTACAGGAGAATAAGTATGACCAGTAGCATCAGTTATTCTAATTAGTGGATAAATAAATGCATTTAAGTATCTAAATGGTTTATTTCTAATAACGATTTTTTCTAAAATACGTATTTTATATTGAATAGCTTCTGCCAAATAAGTATCCGTTTCTTGTGTTGTTGCGGTAATAGTAACTTCACCAGGATTTAATAATGTAACTACTCCATCATTATTAACTGTAGCAATATTTGTATTTGATGATGAATATTCTGGTGTTAAACCTTCTGGTGTTACACAAATATTTGTATAAGTACTTTGTGTTCCTAATCTAATTTCAATTAAAGAAATATTTTCTGACCATGATAATCCTGGTGATACTTTTTCTGGTTTAACTTCTTGTTTTACATAAAGTTGTATATAACCATTGTTTGATTCCATAAAAGATCTATCATATGGTTTAAAACGAGGAGAACTTGGATTATAACAAACAACATAACCTTGTGCAGTTGTAAGAATTAAATTATTGTTAGTATCTATAGAAATTGTATAATAATCTTCAACCACCTTTGTATCTGATAAAACAAAATCTTTAGATGCATAAACAACATATTTTCCTGTTTTAGCTTCTTTTAAATAAATCTTTTTAGACGTTTCGAAATCATCAGATAATTCTATATTAAATCTTTGTACAATATCAGTTATTGATGCTAAAATTCCTGCTATATTTACACCTGTATTATCATAATATTTTGTATTAAATTTCCATGCAGCCGTAGTTCCTTTTGAATAAAGTAAAGCTAAATCTTTTCCAACTAAATCAGAAATGTTGACTGTATTTTGTACTAACTCAAAAACATCTGTTGTAACATCCGCAGCAACTGATTCACTATATAACTGTTCATCTCCTACAACAGTATCATCAATATTTCCAAATGAGATATTTATATATTCATCTGCACTATTAAATGATGGAAGTGTGCTATTTCCAGAATATTTCGCAATATTATTAGAAAGATTTATTCCTGATATTGTAGCTCCACCAAATGATAAACCACCACGTTCATACCATAATGGACACATTGCTTCATGATCATTTTGACCATCACCCCAAATAAAATCTTGACACATTAATAATTGTTGTTTCGAATTATTATTTGTTGTGTCAAATGCAAGTGGCATTTTTAATGTAACTAATGCTTTAAATGGATCTTGATAAGGTAAACCTGGAATAAAAGTAGTTAAATCATTATCAAAATACATATGTTGAAGATTCATTGAATCATCAGAATAGTTATAATCGCTTATGCTTTCATCATAAAATGTTGATCCATAATAATCAAGCTTCATATAATCATTACCATTATAATAGTTAGAAGCTTTTGATTGATTTAATAAAGAATGTATTTTATAATTATGTGTTATAATATCATCAGAAAAATCGTTCAACAATGATAACACAGAATTAACTTCAGTGTTTAAACCATTTACTTTAGTATTTATCGTTTGAACGTTCGTTGATATTGTTGAAATATCGTTTGTATGCGTTTCAACTGTTGTTTGTAAAGAAGAAATAGCGAATGAGTTATTTGAAATATTCGTAGTATTTGTATTAACTGATGCTTCAATAGTATTTATTGCAGATGTGTTTGCACTAATATTGCTAGTGTTATCTGTTATTTTTTGAATTAAATCATCAAAATCATATTTTTCTATATTTTGTAGTTTAGTATTAACTTCAGTATTTTTTGTATATAAATCACTTATATCGGTCGTGTTTTTAGTTATTTTACCTGTTAATAAATCTATATTATCGTTTATATCAGAAAACTGTTCGTCATGTTCTTCAACATTTTGTGCCAATGCAGAAATATTTGTTCTATTAAGTTCTACTTGTTCTAAATTTTCGTCACATTCAATAAGTTTTTCTTTAATGTCTGATAAATCAGTATTTAAAGAAGAACCCCATGTAGTATTAGAGAATGATTGGGTAAAATCTTCTAAAGTTATATGATAAGTATTTAGAATATCCTGAACATCTTTGTCAGAAATAGGTATCATTCCGTCTTTTGAGATTTTATCTATTTTAGGTAGCTCTGAAATTTTAATAGTTGACATATTGTTAGATAAACAATTAATTTTTATATATAAAAATAATTTCGTATTTACATTAAATTTTATTTTTAATTAATAAGAAAGATATGCATTTAATTAAACAAAATGAGTTGTCAAAATACTATAAATGACCAATCAATGGAAGAGTTTCTTCAAGCAAAAGCTAATTTTGAAGATCAAGTAGATTATAACTTTATTCAAAGAATTATTCAAGAGTTAACACAATCATGTGCTATAAATCTTCCAATTCCTGCTTCAGCAATTCCACCATTGATTTTACAAGCTGCTCAATATTTCTGGGAAAATGATGACCAAAGTATTGAGGAACGTTGGTATTGTGTAAAGAATTCTGATATCAGAAAATGTGGACCAAACAATATTATTAAACTTCCACAACAAATTATTTCTGTTTTTGGTGTGTATAAGTCTACAGACTCGTTTAATTATGGTGCGTTAGGAGATTTTTCATTAGAAAGAATTATCCTTAATAACTCAGCATTAGCTGCTGGACATGGTGGTTCAATGTCAAATGTATTTGGTTCAGGATCTGGATATAGTTTAGTTGATGTTACTGCAGGTCTTTATGAAATATCAACATTTAAAGCTATGTTTGATTCACCTATAACATATAACTATAATCAATATTCTAATGATTTAAGTTTACTTGGTGCCGTTGGTTCATCTAACTTAATTTTACAAGTATTTACAAGATGTAAAATTCAAGATCTTTACAGAAATTATTATTTCTTTAGATATTGTGTATGTTTAGGTTTACGTTCAATGGCAACTATTATGGGTACATTTGAATTTAAAATGCCTGGTGGTGTAACATTAAATTATAGTCATTTTAGAGAAATGGCAAATGAAGAAATGCAAAAGATTGATGAATGGATAAATAAAAATCATTCAGCAGACTATTTCTTTAATAGTAACACAATTTAACATTAATTATTTAGAGTAAGTATGAAAAAAGTAATTGATTATATAAACGAAACAAAGAAGAATAAAACTATACAGGATATACTGTTACCAATTTTTAGACATATATCTGATAATAATGACAATAAACAGTTGATGTTGCAGTTTAATAATGATGGGGAAGAATTATGGAATAGATTATTAAACAAAGCTAAAAAAGATAGCACAGTTTATGATTTATTGGTTGCGAATAATATTCATAATTTTAAAAGTTTAACACATTGGTTATATAACCATAAAGATGATCTATCTAAAGAATTAACTAGTAGAATACATAGAGAAAAAGATAAAACTTGGTGGCAATCATTAGCTGATTCACAAGATAAACAAGAAAAAGAAAGAGATGCCAAGAAAAAAGAAGAACAAGAAAAAAGACAAAAGGAAATAATTCAACAACAACATAAAAAAATCGAAAACGCAAAAAGCGTTAATTCAGAAAATACAACCACTAAAGAAGATATTGTTTTATATTTATCTGGATATCCAAAGCAATTTAAAACTACAAAGTATTATACTATTTCGTTTAGAAACGAAGAAGAAAGAAATGAAAAGATTAATGCGTTAAAACATGAATGGAAAGAAAAAACTGGTGAGAATATTTCTGATTGTAACGTAATTAATAAAGAAAATTATATGGCTAAATACAAAAACTTAAAATAAATTTTTAGTATATAGAGGATATGGGAAATAGTTCAAAAACAAATCAAGTAGATAATTCTGCTACTAAATTTGCGTATATATTCTATGAATATGATAAACGTTTGTCAACAAATGAAAATATGTTGTTGAACGCATTTTCATATGTTTATAATAATGTAGCAGATTTAAGGGAAGAAAATATTGTTTTAACACAAACTGTAAATAGTTTAAAACAAAATATCGTTGATTTAGAAAAACTAATTAGAACTTATCATCCTATTCCTAAACCAAAACGTCCTCTATGGTATAGAATATGCAAACCATTTAAATATTGGATGTTATTAAAGAAGAAGCATAAACTTGACGAAGAAATACGTATTGAAAATGAGCGCAAAGCAGAAGAACGTAGAATTGCAGAAGAAGCTCGTAAAGCAGAAGAACGTAGAATTGCAGAAGAAAAACGTAAAATTGAAGAAGCAAAACAAGCAGAAGCTGCAAAATTAAAAGCTAAAGCAGATGCAGAAAAACGAAAGAAACGTCAAGAAGAAATAAATAGATTAATGAAAACTAAAAAGAATAATAAAAAAGAGGTTCAATAGAACCTCTTTTCTTTTTTAATATTTTGATTATTAAGTAATAATCATATCTTCATTTTCTCCAGAAATAAACTTATTTTCTTGATCATCATTTTCAACAACTAAAAATTCTGCTGTCATGACTGGTTCACCACTAACATAATCAAAAATAAGTTTAAAACTATTATTAGCTTCGTTAAATTCTATTTTTATTAATTCAAATTTAGAAGTAATTCCAAAATTATCTTTATAGATGTATATAAATCTTTTTAAAGATATTCGTGGACCTCCATTTGGATCTAATGCCAAAATTTCAGTTCCATCTTCGTTATAATCTATTCCAATAGAAATAAAATTTCCTTCCAAATGTCCTTCAAATTTACCGACACCATCAAAATCAAATTCTTCTACGAAATAAACATCAAAGTTATCTCTATTATATAGTTTTATTTTTTTCATATCTTATACTTATTATTTAAATTTCAAAAACTACAGGTTCGCTATTCCAAGTAAGCGATGACTTTTTTACTAATTCAGAAATTTCTTTGTATCTAAGAGAATTAAGATAAAGATATTGTCCTTTATAAACATCTGCCTCAGATTCTCGTTTTGGTTCATCTAACCAAAGATAAACATTGTTTTTCTTATCTAGTGTAACAAAAATTAAATTTATCATAATGTAAAGTTAAAAAATAATTTTTTCCACCATTTAGTTTCGTTCCATTTTTTATGTTCATCTTCATACTTTTGTAATGCATTTTCTAGCTCAGAAAGTTTTTCTTCAAGATTCTTAAGTTTTAATTCTAAAACCAAATTTTTTTGCTGAACCAAATTAAATTTAGAATCTAATGTAGATGAACGAGAGTTTAATTCATCTATTGCTCCACTATGTTCAAAATATGCTGAATCGTTAATTACCATAAAATTCAAATATAAATGATTTAATTAAAAATAGAACATTACAGATGGTTATTTCAAACATAAAAATATATTTTTATATATAATAAAAAGTATATGAAATTCATATTTTTTCTTAGATTATGGCGAAAAAAATTGTAAATAGCAAAATAAATAGTACATCTGTAGTTACACCAATTTCTACAGTTAAAAATACAAACGCACAAGAAATATCTGTAGTTTTATCTGATGTTACGGGTCTTATTTCAAGTAAAACAAGTAGTACACCTTCTAATACAGGTGTTGGTTTGTCCGAAACAAACTATAGAGGATCAAATGAAATACAAAATCAACAATTCACAGCAACACAGATAAACATTAATAATTTATTAAATGATTTAACAAAAGAAGTGTCGGATGATAATGTATCAAATGACCAAAATCAAAATGAAACAAAAAACCAAAATTATTATTTGCCAATGAAACAAAATGGCAATAAAAATTGTGTGCATAACTTTTTTTCATTTTTCAATTATTCAAATAATCTAATAAATAATAGAATTCAATCGATACAAGAAAATGTTAATAACATAAAACTTTATGATGAATTAATATCAGTTGAAGAAAATAACTTGATAAATTTGATGTACTCAAATCCAGTTATTTCTGTTAAAAATTTAGATGTTGACTATCCAAATATATTAGTTGACTGGAATTCTACTGGAGAAAACAACGGTAAAGTTTCATCAGATATTACTATTGATAATACATATATTTATATTTCATCATTAGAAGCTATAGAAAATAATAACATCAATATTTATTCATATTTAGATAATGATGTTCCATATTATACAATTAATCACAATGGAACAATTTTGTTAAACAACTCTACGGATAACTTGCATGTTTCAGATAAAAGCTTTAAAATAAAATTTGAATCATCTAATGATAACGCGATTTACAGTGAAATTTATGCATATAACATTGCAAAAGATATCAAATTATTAAGTAATAAAGATTATTCTGGAAACACACTTACCGATACTTCATTTTTAATTGCAAATCCTATTTTTAATAGATCAGCAAGACATAATGGAAATTTAGATACATTAATAATTCCAACAGATCTATCAAACTTGTCCAAAGAAATTACTTTAAATTTTAATTTTATTCCAGATAAAAATGATTATCCGCAATACAATAATAAGTTAACTTGTGAACTTTTATTGTGTTCTGACATAACTTCTCCTAGCGCATTACAAATATTTAGTGAATTAGGTAAAAACGATACTGAAGTTTTAATAGAAGATGCAGGTTTTTATGCTTTTAAATTTGCGGAAGGAACAACAAGAAATAAAAAACCAAGAATAACGATAAATGAATTTTATAACTTATTAACGTTAAAATTTTATGCAAAAGATAAACAATTATCATTAGACAACGTTTTAGATAAATATTTTGAAGAAAGTTTAAAAACTGAAGATGGTGGAGAAGTTAACCGTTTTAGACAAAATCTTAGTGGAAAATTATTTGATGCAAACTCTAACGTTGGATTTGTTTTAGTGTTAACTAACAAAGATAAAGACGATAATGTTATTGCTAAATCATTTATTAAATTTAAGCCATATAATATACATTCATCAACTACTTTAAGGGAAACAAAATTAAATACTGAACTATGCACATTAGAACAAGATAACACAGTTTATCCATTAAAATTTTATAAAATAAATCTTACTAATAGTGATAATACCCCAGTTTTAATTTATAGTGCAGAAGTTTCGGCCAAGAATGCTGGATTAGAGAAACCAAAAATAAAATTATCATATGATAGAACAACTCTTTATGTGTTACCTTATGGTACTTCAAATAAAATGTATGTAAATGTTTTTTATAATGATTACATATCTAATACTATAGTTAGAAAAGAAATAACTTTAGAAAATCCATATACAGAATCATTTAATTTAACCGATAGTACTTTACATAATTTAACATTAACCGATGACGGTACATTAAAAGAAAGTAAACGAAATCCAGATAATGAAGAAATTATTTTAGATAAAATTTATCTTAAAGAACAATATGACGAAAAATATTATTTGCCATTATATACATATATAGAATATAATGACGAATCAAGAGAAGAAAACAA
>JAZLAK010000088.1:0-4973 GCA_045613165.1 Bacilli bacterium
AAGCCCTTTACTGCCAAATTATAGATCCATTAATAAATTTTTAAATAAATTGATTTTTTTAATTATAATATATTGACTTTTTGATTTATTATGTTATAATATAATTGAAGATAAGATAAAGGCAAGCTCTAAGGCCTTAACCTGAGCAAATGGAGGATATATGAAAAAATATGAATATTTAGAAGAAGTAAAAGATCAAGTAATCGAATTAATAAAAGATAATTATGAAAAGGGCGATCTTGTCAATTTTGATGATGTTTATGAGGAATCATGGGTTTCTGACTCAGTAACAGGAAACGCTAGCGGATCTTATTTTTGTAATAGTTATAAAGCACGCGAAGCTTTAGGTTCTGATGTTGCGGAACTAGTGGAGGAAGTAGAAGCAGAATTTGGACCAATAAAGCGCGAAAAGCTTTACGATTGGGAATTTATTGACGTAAGCGTTAGATGTTTAGTATTGCATGAAGCAGTTACTGAAGCTTTTGATGAATTACAAGATGATTTTCAATTTGTATATTAAAAGGAGGATCAGATCATGAAATATTTAATAATTGGATATATAAAGGGCAGAAATGAACAATATCAAAGCACAGCCGACACAGAAGAAGAGGCCGCAAAAAAAGCGGCCTACATGTTGGCCCTTAAAAATGTATATAAAATTGAAATTGTAAAGAGTCAAAAAAATGATTGATTTATATCTAAATAAAATAGAAGAGGAGCGCAGCGCTTGGGCCTCTGAGCTCCTTTTTTATAGGCATTTTTTAGATCGTGCAGAAATGGACGAAGAGCAAGAAAAACAAATTTTATTCTGTCATGGCTGCTGTATGGCTATTATTAAAGAACTTGAAGAACTAAAGGGGGATATTGTGAACTTAAAAAATGAATTTCAAAATTTTTATATTTATAGTGAAGAAATGGAGACCAACGGCGAAAAATGGACTCGTTTTTATACGCTGCTTTATTTAGTAGTAAAAGGAGAGGAGGGAGTTGGACTGCAAAAAAAATATGTAAATGTAAAATTTAATAAATTAATAGATTTAAAACCTTATAAAGAGGGGGGTATTTTTATTTTACGAAATGGAAAATATACCTTACCACAAATTTATGAGGTGAAAATTAATGAAAAGACCGGTAAAAAAGAATTGCCTTTTATGTATATTCATGAAATAGCCGGTTATTCAGAGCTCGAAAATGATAAAAGGAGGCCAAGCCAAAAATGAAAAAGCCATTATTAGAATTTGATAATCATATAAAAGATAAAGATGATTTAATTAGTCAATTAGAATCTTTAAAAGCTGAAGCTATGCATAGTATGATGAATGCTTTAGATGATTTTAGAGATGTATTTGTTAGAGATTATCACGCTTTAAGGATTGTAATAAATTATATAAAGGAGGTAAAATAAATGATAAAGCCTATTGACGATTTAGAATTTTTATTTGGATCAGCATTGTTTGGAATAGAACATGAAGAAGAACATCAAAAAGTTATTGAAGCTTATAAAAATATTAAAGATTCGATAAATGAATATGAATCAATAAAGAAAAAGCTTAAACAGTGGCACTGTTTACTAGGTTTAGACGGTAGCAATACTAAGCACCAGGTATTAGTAGATATAGAACAAATATTAAAAAAAGGAGAAATAAAATGACTTTAGAAAGATTATTTGATTTTGTGAAAAAAAATAATATTCCTTTGAATAGTAAAATTATTGTTAGAATTGATTTTTTAAGAAAGGACCATGATAATTCAATTTGTTATACTGAATGTGATACAGCTTTTACTGAAACTGATTGCAGAAATAATAAAAGTATTGTTTTATGTGGTGATATATTTGAAAATATAAAGGTGGATTAATATGATTACTTTAATGTTATTTGTAATTTTATTAGGCCAAAGAAAATTAAATGGTAAATACTATATTGAGGAAGGAGAAGAACAATGAAGCTAGGAGATTTTACTTTAAGAGAACTAAGAGCAATTTGTGAATCAATAACTGGAGGAAATTGTGAAATGCTTTGCCCTATACATATGATTTGTCAATTTGCTGATAATGATTTAAAAAAGCAATTAGATGATGAAATTAATGAGGAGGAAATAAAAATAGAATTATGTTTACACTAAATGATTTATTAAATGTAATGTATTTTAACTGTAAATTTATGATTTATTCTGATAAAGACGAGAATCATATTATATTTGGTGGATTTAAAGAAGATTTATATAAAGAATTATTATTAGAATATGGTAATTATGAAGTAAAAGAAATAAGAACTATATTTAAAGATTTATGGATTAAGATAGGAGAATAATATGAATAAAGAATTGACTCGTGAAGCTTTAGAAGAAAATAAGATCATAATCAATGACATTATAAAAATGTATGTAATTGGATATAACATGATTGAAATAGCAAGATTATATCATATTACATATTATAAAGTAAGAAAAATATTATTAGACAATAATGTAAGAATTAGAAATAAAAACGAAAAAGTTTAGGAGGTAATATAATGAAGAAGTATGATGACTACTTCCTTACTGCCTTAGCTTTAAGTTGTAATATTGAATTTATATCAGGTAAATATTTCTATAAGCAAAAAGAAATTACTAATATAGATAAATATCTAGGTAAGATATACTATGATAAAACTAAAAAAATGGTAAATGAGCGTGATTTAAAATACCTTAAAAATGGTATAATTAATAATCCAACAACTAACGAAGCTGAATTTTGGTATAGACCATTTATAATAGATGAAGCTTTAGAACTTATCAACAAAGGATATACTCCTGCTAAATGTCCTTTTCCCTTAGAAGATAAGCAATTATTAATATTATATATAATGCTTTTCCACCCAGAGCAAGAAGTATTTTTCATAACAACTGGAATAGGGGGAAGTGGTAAATCAACATTTTTAAATATTATTACGCAATTATTTGAAAATGATGTAGCTTCAACTCCTTTAGGAGATTTAGGAGATAAATTCATATTAGCTGAAGCATTAAAGCATAGATTAATAGCTTCAGATGAATTAGGCACAGGAGAAGTAAATCTACCTATATTAAAAACTATAGTTAGTAAGCAACGAATCCAGGTAAATGAAAAATTTGGAGCGACTTATACTACTAGAGCTCAAAGTGTATTATTCTTTTGTTGCAACACAGCACCTAAGTTAGATATATCAGATACTGGAACATTAAGAAGGATTGTATATTATTCGAGAAATACTAAAATAAACAATCCTAATCCTAATTTTAAATCAAAGAAATATACACATGATGAACTAATAGATTTTATATGTTGTGCTTATAATGTAGGTCAATGGCTTTATGATGATGAAAATATAGATAAATGGAAAGACGCTTTTAAGCTAGAAACAAATGTATATTTATGTAATTCAAATAGCATAGGATTATATTATAAAAATTTTAAAAGAACTGGAAACGGATTTATATCTTATGCTGATTATAGAGATTTCTGTAAAGACAACGGATATAAGCCATATTCGAGACAAAGATATGATGAAATATTTGAGTGGATTAAGATTAATTATGCTGATGAAGAAATGCTAATTAATGCTCCAAAACTTGAAATACCATTTTAAGGAGATTATAATATGTTTAAAGGGAAAAAAATTGTATATATTTTTGACTTAAAAGAAATGAATAAGCATATTGAATTTTGCTTAAAATACCGAGTTGAAGCTCCAAGCGAAATGTGGGCCAAGCAACAAAATAATCCACAACTTTATTATACCTTAGAAATTAAATATACTAGAGTTATATTGAGATATACTTATGTTACATATACCGAGTATATATTTCAACTAGACGGCTCAGAACATAGTCAAGCAATTTCAGGTATGAGAGCATTTAATATTTTACAAAGAATGTCTCATAAGGGCGTGCCTGATCTAACTAAAAATGAATTATTATTTGATTTAAAATATAATGAGTGGAAAGTAGGAAATATAGGAGGATTAATATATTTTAATCCAGAGCATATAGGAGAACGCTTAGATGACTGCTATGAATATGATATGAATAATGCTTATAGCTGGGCTATGGAACAGCCTATACCTAATACTAAGATTATGCCTAGAATGTTTGATAAAACTAAAAAAGGAGAAATAGGTTTTAGAGTAGAACAAAGAGGATTATCAAATGATATGTGCTTATATGCAGTATTTGAGCCTGGAGTATATTGTGAATATATTTATCCAGCTATTGATAGCCCATTTGTAAAATTCGCACAGCATTTCTATAAGTTAAGAAAGACAGCTGTAGGAAGAGAAAAAGAAAAAATGAAACAAACACAAAACTATGCAATAGGATATATCAGAAGAAAAAATCCATTTATACATAGTTGTATATTATCTCGTTGTAGATATTATATTGAGAGCTTAGTAGATGAAAATACATTATATTGTAATACTGATTCTATTATATCTCATGGAAGAAGACCAGATATTGATTCTTTAATAAAAGATGAAATAGGAGGTTTTAAAATTAAACATACTGGAACTTTCGCATATAATGGAAGTGGTTACCAGTGGAACAAAGAACAGCCAAGTGTTAGAGGTAAATCTAAACAATGGTTTAAAAATGCTTATCCTAATGGATTTGATATTTTAAAAGATTCATTACCATTTATTGAAGCAAACATGTATATTTATAATAAAGAAAAAGGGAGGATAGAAAAAAATGGCAGCACCGAGACTGAGAGCGAAGAAGAACAAATCATTTTATAAAAGTGAAAGTGCTTATATAGACGCTGTTTATCGTAATAACAAAGCTTATATAGACTCACATACTCCTCAAGAACTAATAGATAGAGGAGTAAGCCCTAAAGCATTCTTTAAGGCTGAAGTATTTAGAGTAAAGCAACAAGTAAATCAATCAACTGGTAAAAAGTTTACCACTAATAGAGCTATTAAAAGAGTTGCTAATAGTAAAATGCTTAATCCTGA
>JAZLAK010000089.1:0-6981 GCA_045613165.1 Bacilli bacterium
CATATAATAATAGTGCAGCTAATTTTGGCGTATCTTTCCAAACCCATGCAATAGGTGGATATCATGGTGGAATAGAAGATGATGAGTTATATAGAAGATATATACAATTCGGAACATATAGTCCAATATTAAGATTATCTAGTGCAAGTAGTCATTATTATAAAAGAGAACCATGGAATTGGGATATGCATACATTAAGTATAGTAACTTATTATTTAAGATTTCGTGCTATGTTAATACCATATTTATATACTGAAGCGTATAATTATACTGAAACAGGTATACCTTTAATACAACCAATATATTATAATTATCCAGAAGTATACGATGAAATAGAATATAGAAATGAATATTATTTAGGTAAAAACTTATTCGTTTGTCCTATAACAAAATCAAAAGATATGGTTATGAATAGAACTATACAAAAAATGTTTTTACCAAATGGCATATGGTATGATTTTAAAACTGGTATAAAATATGTTGGTAATAAAAGATATATTTCATTTTATAAAGATGAAGATTATCCGGTATTTGCAACTCAAGGTAGTATAATACCACTTGCTATGTTAAATGAAGAAAATTTAAATAGTTCAAAAAATCCTGATGGCTTTGAAATACATATATTCCCAGGAAAATCTAATACATATACAATATATGAAGACGATGGTATTACAACGACTAAAGAAAAATATGTTAAAACAATAATAGATTATAATTATATGTTAAATAATTATACTGTTATTCTTAGACAAGATGTAACTGACTCTACGATTATTCCTAGTATAAGATCATATAAAATTAAATTTAGAAATACTAGATTACCTAATGACATTAGTATATATTTAGGAGAAGATAAATTAGATAATTTTGAATATTATTTAGACGAAAATGATTTTGTAATTGATATTACTAGAGTTAATTCATATAAACAAATTACTATTAATTGCAAAGGACAAGATATAGAGATAGATTCAGTAAGATTAATAAATAAAGATATTGATGATATCATCAGCGATTTAAAAATTGAAACAACCCTAAAAAGTAAGGTTGCCAATATTATGTTTAGTGACCAAGAAATAAAAAGAAAAAGAATAGAAATAAGAAAATTAAAGAAAAATGGACTTCATCCTAGATATATAAATATGTTCTTAAAATTATTAGAATATTTAGAAGAAAATGTATAAAAATAGTATTGAAAAAATACTATTTTTTTATTTACCATACTATATTTTTTTAGTATAATTGTTATAGTATGGTAGTGATGTTATGAGAAAGTATTTTTATGTTTTAATTATTAGTTTATTTGTTTTAAATATAAATGTATATGCATTAGACAATGAAGTAAAAATAAATCCCGAATGGCTTAATTATATGAAATTAAGTGAAGAGGATAAAGTTAAATATGAAGCTATACCTGAAAAGTATATATATGAATACGAAAATACTAGTCAAAATATTTTAAGTATTTATAGTAATAGAGATTACGTGTTTGCAAGTGATACTATTCCAAACTATTTTTCTCTTTTAGATTATAACGGAAAAAAATATGTAAACTCTCCTAAGAAAAATCAAAGTTCTTTAGGTTTATGTTGGTCTTTTGGAGCAATAGGTAGCGCTGAATCTAATATGCTTTTAAACGGAGTGTATGGTATTAATGATATTATAGATAAATGTGATGAGGATTCATCAAGTTTAGCTTGTACGTATAAAAATGATTATGAATTGAATGAAGCATATTCATCAGGAACTGTAACAGATTTAGCAACATTCTCTGATAGAATAGCAGATTATATAACTTCTAAACCAGCAAATGCTCCAGCGTACAATAGAACAGGTACTTATACAGTTATTACTGAAGGATATAATCCTTATACAACAAACAGAACATTTGGATCGGGTGGAAGTTTTTCAACTGTTGGAAAACTTTATTCTTACGGAATATCACCAACTAGAACATTAAATGAATGGACTAGTTATAATACAAATTTAACAGAAATGACTTTAAGTCAAGTATATGATAGTGTTGATAATTTATATCAAGTAACTGATTATTATAATTATCCAAGCGCGCCAACAAATACAGCTGATAAAGAAAAATGGATAGAAGAATTAAAAGAAAATATTATGAAATATGGTTCTGTATATGTAAGTACTGTAGCGCCTCAAACTTCTTCAGCTAGAGCATGTTACTATTATGATACAAAATATAACATAGATGGGCAAAAACAATATATTCATTTAATTAATTATGATGGCAATTGTGGAAGCGGTTCTTTAGGATGGCATGCAATGCAAATTATCGGATGGAATGATGATTATACATTTGAATATTGTAAAACAGGCAATACTTCTTCTGGAAACTACACTAAGACAACTTGTGAAGCAGCAGGTTATACTTGGACTGAAGGTAAAGGTGCATGGATATTAAAAAATTCATGGGGTTCTAGTAAAACATATCCTTATTTATCTTATCAATCTAAAGGATTATCAATAAGTGGTGTAAGAGAAGTAAGTGTTAAAAACTATGATTACGGTTATAATAGTTTATCAGCTTTAATGTATAAAACTTCTACAAAAGAAACAATAAATGGAAAATCAGTAAATGGATATATATTTAAGTATAGAAAATCGAGCGACATAGAATATCTAACAAGTTTTAATGTAATGTATAGTACTGCTAATCGTGATTATAAAGTATATATAAGTGATAATGGGGAAGATTATGAATTAATAAGTGAAGGAACGACTGATTATTCAGGCTTAAGAACTTATTATGTTGATAATAAAAAACTAGAAGGAGAATACTTTTATATAAAAGTTATAAATTCTAGTTTTAGTACAGTTAATGCTTTTACAAAAAGTTCTTGTAGTATAGAAAGTAACTGCACCGATACGCCAAGTATTGATACAGTTATGGAAACGGAATATTACGAAGAAGGCGAAAGATACTTCGATGTATATACTCAAACTAAAAATTTAAAAAGTGGAACTTTAATAGATTATAAAATCTACAATGAAGCAGGAACAAATATTACTAGCTCATTTAATATACCTTTAACTTATATAATTAAAGGCATGGAAAAAGTAAATATGATAGCAACTTCAACTCTACCTACAGGAAAATATACTTTAATATCATCTACTGGTGATTTGAAGGATGAAACAGAATTTTATATTCTAGGGGATGAAGTAACACTAAGTTTAAAAGCCCCTAATATGATATATTTAGATGATGAAAATGTAAAAATTACTCCAGTAATTACTAATGAAGAAGGAATAAAAGAATATATTTGGGAAAGTACTAATCCTAATGTAGCTAGTGTAGACGAGAGCGGAAACTTAACTTTAAATAATAGTGGCAAAACAAAAATCAAATTAACATTAGATACTTATTATGGAGAAGTTTCTAGCGAAATAAATATTATAGTTTATGAAAAAATAAATAATGAAAAAGATTTTATAGATGCTTTAATAGATGGGAAAAATTCTAGAGCATACTATTTAACAAGTGATTTAGATTTCAAAGGAATTAATTTTGAAGAATATAGTTTAGCTACTATATTTAATAGTATACTACAGGGTAATTTACATACATTAAAAAATATAGAAAAAGAAATAGCATTAATTGAATATACTGAAAATGCTGAAATTAATAATTTAAAAATAATAGATTCAAAGTTTGATGGTAGTGATTTTGCAGCCAGCTTAGTTGGAGTTGCTGAAAGTTCGTTAATAAGTGGAATCTATAATGAAGCAACTATAAATAGTAAAAGTGTTGCAGGTGGTATAGTTGGTATGGCTATATCTTCAAGTGTAAATGAATGCTATAACGGTGGAACGATTACTACTGTTTCTAAAGAAAATAATAGTTATAGCGGTGGTATAGTAGGTAGAGCAATAGATTCTACAATATCAAATAGTTATAACAACGGTAAAGTTATTTCTAATTTAGAGTCAACTGATGAAATAGAAGGAAACATATATGCAGCTGGTATAGTTGCAAATTCTACGAATACATCATTAACAAATACATATAATACAGGAATAATAAGCACTGAATCAAACAATATAAATAGTCAATTATATAAAAGTGGGTTAACAAATGATTATAGTCATGTAATTAATTCGTATTACTTACATGATGATAATTATAATATAGTAGATGAAAATTTAGAAAGAACATTAGAGGAATTAAAAACAAAATCGACATACCTAAAATGGGATTTTAATAGTGTATGGAAAATTGTTGAAGGAAAAGCAACTCCGGTATTAATAAAATATCCAACAGAAGTAACGAATGTAGATTTTAATATATTTAGCAAAACATTAAATACTGATTATACTTACGATTTTACATATGAAGTAGTTCCATATGGTTCTAGTGATAATGTACAAATAAAGAGCGAAGATACTGAATTATTTACAGTTAGCAACAATAAAATAATTACAAAAAATAAAGAAGGTAGTAGTTATATCACATTTATTGTTGAAGGTAAAGAATATAGTTTTCCGATAACTGTCATAGATTTATTTGATATAGAATATGACAATTCTTTAACAGGAACTAAATTGGATGTAAACATAAATTATAGTTATTATATATCAAAACTTGATGGAGAATATTTAAAACTAGTATATAATGTCAATGGAGAAGAAAAAGAACATTCTTTTGAAGAAAATGTAATAAGTGATAAATATTCATTTACTGTATATAATAATGGAACTATATCTTTAGGTCTATATTTGTGTCAAGATACTTGTGAATTAAAATACCAAAAAAGTTTTGAAATAACAAATATAGATAAAACTAATCCAATTATTGAATACGTTGCAGATAACATTAGAAAAACATTAAGAATAAACATAACTGATGAAAATGGTTTAAGTGAAAACAATGACTACTCATATGGTTTAAGTAGTACAAAAAATATTGCTCCGACAACATTTAGAAAATATAAACTAAATGAAACTTTTACAGATTTATCTTTAAGTAATGAAAATTATTATTTATGGATTAAAAGAACATATGACAAATCAGGTAATGGGACTTGTGCTACTCCGTATTGTATCTTTAAATTAGAATTAGAGGACAATTATTATAATCTATATTATTATAACGAAGATCAAATTGAATTATTGGGGCAATTTAGATTATTAGAAAATACTGTTATAACTCCAATTAAATCTCCAACTAAAGATAGTACTGATAATTTTGATTATGAATTTTCTCATTGGCAAGGATATACTAATGGTATGAAACTAACTAAAGATACTAAATTAATCGCTAAGTACAAAGGTATATTTAGAGGATTGTCATCATACACTTATGTTATAGAAAATAAGGTAATAAAAGAAATAAAAACAAATAATATAAATTCTACTTATAGTGTAGATAAATTTAAAACTAATGTAAGTAGCGGTGAAACATATAATTTTTATGAAAATAATAATTTAGTTTATCCAAGCTATATAAAAACAGGGTTAGTATATAAAAGTAATTTTAGAACTTTTAAAATTGCTTTAGCAGGAGATGTAACTGGAGATGGTTATATAAAAATGAATGATGTTATGAAAATAGCGAATCATATTGTAAATAATAATGTATTATATAATGAATATTATACTGCAGGGGACGTAACAAGCGATAATAAAGTAAAAATGAATGATATTATGAAAATAGCATCGGGAATAGTTAATGGAGGTAGTCTATGAAAAAATTAAAATTTATATTTTTGTCAATTGCATTAATATTAATTTGTAAAATTGAAGTTAATGCGACAAACCTAAGCTTAGGTATAAGTTGTCCTAAGACAACTTATAGTGGAACTACTATTAAATGTACTATTACATCAAATGTTAGTGGTGGTATGATAAATGGAATTAATGCTAATTATGCTTTTTCTAATGCAGCTTATCAAGGTTTTTCAGTTAATGGTGCATGGAGTGTATATAATAGCGGATCAAATGGATTTGCTTTAGGAAATTTAAATGGAAGCAACGGTGGAACAATTGGGACTTTATCAGTTCTTATAAATGGTTCTACCGGAACGATAGCTACAATAACATTAAATAATATTGGAGCGAGTGATACTGAATATAATGATGTAACTGCTTCAACTGTATCAGCTACTGTCAGTGTAATAGAAAAACCTATTCCTACTACAACAACAGCTAAAAAAGTATTATATTTAAATGAATTAAGCGTAGAAGGATATGATATAGGATTTAATAAGTCTACATTTAACTATACAATAGATGTAGGTTATGAAGTAACTACATTAAAAGTATCAGCAACTGCAAACAATAACTATACTGTTGCTGGTACTGGTACACTTCATATAAATGAAGGAGAAAATTCTTTATTAATTACAGTTACAGATAGTACAGGAGAAAAAAGTACTTATACAATAAAAGTAAATAGAGTAGTTAAAGTGTCTAACATCGTAAGTAATAATGTAGATGATATAACTAATGCTTTTAAAAGTAATAAAGAGCTAATAATTAATTTAGATAAAGAAAAAGATGAATTAAAAGTTACTAGAGAAATATTAGACATAATTAAAGGTCATGATAGAAAACTTATATACAATATTCAAAATAACAACGATACATTATATACTTATATTTTTGATGGTAATAAATTTAGTGATTCTTATAATAATATAGATTTAACTTTAAATTTAGAAAATACTAAAGAAGAAAAAATAAATAAAAGTTTAAAAGATAAAAAAATGATATATTTTGAAAACAAATATACAGGTTTTTATCCAATAGGTACAAAGTTAAAAATAAAAAATATAACAGGATATCATCAAGAAACTAGAATGAGATTATATAAGTTAAATGCAGAAGACACATTAGAACTTATCAAAAATAATATTAAAATAAGTGATAAATTTATGGAATTTGAAATAGAAAAAGGTGCAACTTATATATTAAGTAGTAAAAATACTAATTCTAAAAATACTAATATAATATTAA
>JAZLAK010000090.1:0-15862 GCA_045613165.1 Bacilli bacterium
ATCATATTAACTATACACATAATATCACATCTCACCAACTTTGTCAACACTTTTTTAAAAATTTTTTTCTTGACTTTTTGGGTTCTTAATAATATAATAATTATATAGCGGTTTCTTCGCTATGCGTCCATATAACCAAAAACAAGCAAGAGCATAAAGCCTTGCTTGTTTTAATTTATTTTAGCAGTTTTCATTTATTAAAGCTACATTGCGAAGTTGTAAAGAAGTATTTGACTGAGAGTAATTAAATGTTTCATTACTATTAATAACGAATTCAACATAACCACTTCCAAAATAAATCCTATAAGTTCTAGCGTCTAAGAAAGCTTGACCAGGGTTAGCCCACGCATATAGAGTAATAGTATGTGTTTCACTACCAGAACCAATAGTTAATAATATCTTTTTATAATCACTAAATTTCAAGCTATCATTTAATGCTTGGCTAGTTAAACTTGATGATGTACCTTGCCAGCCCCTTTTAATATTTTCTATATTTTTTCTTGAATTATCATAACCACCAAAGTATAAAGTTCTATCATTATTAATTAAATGGTCATTGTATTTATTACCAGAAGCATATACCACATTGCTATCACTTGACAAAGTTATAGCTGAAGAAGAAACTGAAAAAGTAACATCAAAATTATTATTATTAATATAATTTTTTCCATCATAAGCTTTTATGCAACTAATAGTAGAATTTACTGAATTAAAAGTATTATTCTCTATATAGTATTCATTTGAAGAATTAAGTGAAGCGTAATTTGTTCTTATACAACCACATAATATATTATTAAATAAGTTACCAATAATTTTACACAAATCTATAGCTAATATATTAATTATAGAAATATTTTCAGTTGTATGAGTAAAATCAATGAAAGTATTATTTAATATATTCCATTTTTTATAACCACCAGTAGTTGATGGTGAAGCGTAGCTTATAGCTTTGAAGCCACCTTTAAATATATTATTCTCAATTAATATATCTTCAGCGGTTTTATGAGTAAGAATATGAGAACCTTCGTTAGTAATAGCTTCGCTACTACCAATAAACTTATTATTTTTAATTATAACATTTTTAAAGTTATAAATATCAATTCCTAAATTTGTAGAATTATTAATTTCGTTGTTTTCTATAATAATATTTTCGTGATAAACTTCAGCGTCTATTCCGTGGTTACCAATTGCGCAGTCGAAAGTATAGTTAGTTGTATTTGGTTCTGTAAATTTACAATTACGAACTATAATATTCTTATTAGGAGTGTTATCATAAGTAGGGTTAGTTTCTTCGCTAAAGAATGGGAAAGCACTTCTTGAAGCGATATCTAAATTAATACATTCTTTATAATTATTAGAAGTTTCATAAATTCCATTGAAAGAGCAGTTTTCAATAACACAACCATCAATTGCACATAGTTCAATTATATGGTCGTTTCTACATAAATTAAATTCAATATTTTTAAATGAAATATCTTTTGCATGACAGAAACTAAAGTTTCCACCAGTAATTTTACCACCTACAACTTCTATATTTCCGTTACCACTATAAGCTAAAAATTCATCATCTTCTTGGAAATTAAAGAACCCGTGAGAAGCTTCCCAATTAGTAACAACATCTGGAACATTAAAAATTAATTCACTTCCATTTAATATAATTTTTGTATTAGCGTTTAGTCTAAAAGTATCAGTAAAAGTATAAGTTCCTTTAGTAAATTCAATAACTTTTTCACCTTCTACGCTAAAATAACTTTGAATAGTATTAAAAGTATCTGTTAATTTAACTTTGAATAGTGGAACACGCTTAAGAATTTCTTCTTCTAAAGTGTCTACTCTATAATCGCTTATTTTTTCAGCGACTAAATTATCAGTTTCTGTTAAAGTAACTAAATTATCGCCATCTGGAACATCTGTATTTTGAAGTTCTCTAACTTTATAAAAAGCACCTTTACCATCATTATAAGTAAGTTTTCCATAAACTCTAACGAAAGAACCATCAGCTAAATTTTGAGCTTCAGCCATTGAACTAATTGTATTAAAACCGATAACTGCTTGGCTATCAAGATAAAGTGAAATAAGTTCAGCAAGTTCTCCACTTTCAGCCATTTCATCTAATTTATTGTTTAGTTCAGTTTGAATATCTAGATTATCGAAATAATCATCTACATAGTTTTTAAGCTCTATACAAAAAGCTTGAAGATCTTCGACTGCTTCAGCGTTTTGATTAACTGCTGGAATAACAGTATTTTCTAAAAAATCACAAAGCCATAAAATTTCTTCTTCGTAGCTCATAGCGACTTTATATGAAGTTGGAATATATCCAACAGATTTACAGAATTGTAAAAAAGGTTTTAAATCATTCATAATTTTTATCTCCCTTCTATATTAATATAAGCCCATAAAAAGCTTATTAAGTTCTTTAATAATTTCTTCATTAAAAGAAACTGCAAGTTCTCTAAATTCTCGAACTAAATATTGGTTAGTAACAATGACACCATTATCACCCTTCATTGAATGAGTATACTTTTCAGTAGTCTTAGAATTTGAATTTGTATTAGTTTCATCACTAATATTACTTTGACTATCACTTTGATTAACACTAGAAGCATAAAAGCCAGCGTCTAAATCTCTTCTAGATATATTACCTTGCGGGGTATCATCATTTATTGAAATTGCTGAAGCTTTACTTGAAGAATTTGAATTTGAATTTCCTTTTGCTTCCCCGTCAATTGTTCTTGTATATTCTTCAACATAATCTACCGAGCTTAAAGGGTCATACTCTAAGAACTGAGTATAAATTTTAAGAAGGTATCTTGGCATAATTTCATTCATTGTTACTATTGCATAGTGTTTGAAAAGAGCTGGAGTTTCTAAACCTATTTCTCTCATAAAATAATGGTCTACTATTTGTTTAGCGAGTTTTTCTTTACTCCATACATTATATTTTTCAATTTGAGCTATTTGCGCATCAGTCAAGCTATCTTTAAGGTTATAAGAAGAAAACCAACTTTCAACTTCTTCTCTACCATAAATTTCAATAATTCTTCTTAATTGTAATGTATAATCAGCCATTGTCATCACCAACCTTTTCTTCTATACTTTCTACTAAAAGGTCGTTATTATAGTCACTAACTACACTTTCTAGATTTTTTATAACATTGTGTAAGTCGCTTCTAACTCTAACTGAAATTTCTTTATCAGTTCCAGTTAAACCAAACTTTTCATTAAATTGTCTGCACGCTTCTTGGCGTGGAGCAAGATAACTTTGAAGATTTAAATTTATAAGTTCGTTATTAGAGTTAGCTTCATCAGTAATTAACCTTTCTTTTTTATCTACTAAAATGTTATTAACTCCAAGAAAAGTTAAAGCTTCATTCCATATTTCTTTTTTGTATTCCATAATCTTATCAGCAACAAAAGGGGCGTCTGTTTTTATAGCTTTAAGCGTTTCTGCGTTAAGTTGGTTTTTATCTCCAAAAATGAAAGGCTGATTACCATCATATTTATTATATAGGTTTTCCATCATTAATCGCTGAGTTTCGTCAACTAATACTAAAACTGGTGTTTTTTGAGCTTTAATATTAGTGAAAGCTGACTGCTCTGCTTCATATAATCTATAAGCGAATAACTCTAAAGTAGTACAAGTAGGAATTCGTTCCCAAGTATTTTGAACTAATATACATTCGCTATCTTCTAGGTATTCTTTCATCTTTTCAGACTTACCTTGTAAGCCAGTATAAAGTTTTCTAGTAGATTGGTACTCGTAAGAATAGCAATTAAGCTTGGTTGGAAGTCCGTATATATTAACATAACCATTAGAACAACATCTAGTATTAATGAACCCATAATTCTTATCTTTTAATAAAGTTGCTTGACCATCATAAAATAAGCATTTTTCAAGATACATAGAATTCATACTATCTGGTAGGTTAACCCACTCGAATATTGAAAGAGCTATTTTCCTAAATCTATCGTAATAGTCTTGAAAAGTCATATTATTAATTATAGCGCTATCAACAAACTTATAGTTATTTTGAAAAAATTTCATTCCTTTTCCCATAATCTTTTTTCTCCTTTCCTATTTAAGTAGTACGATTATTTTGTGAATAATCTAAGAATGTTTGACTATTATGCCATAAAGTAACGCCATTATCGAATATATCTTTAATAGCTTGTAGGTCTATTTGTGGAATATCTCCTACTATGTTAGCCCCAATAGTTTTAACATAATTCCAGTTAGGTCTATTATTTAAATTAGGAATTTTTCTATCATTAGTTAAATAACCATACATATCGAAATATTTATCAATTCTTTGAGCAAACTCTGAGCGAATAGTATACTTAGCTGATATATACTTAAAACGATTATATCCCATCAATGTGGAACCAGTAGAACCCATTGATGCTTGGTCTGGAATTAATTTTTGCTTTTCAATTTGAGCCATTTGCATTTGAATATTTAATTCATGTTTTTTATCTTGCGAAGCTAAATCAATAGCACCAGTCATAAAATTTCCCAAAGCTCCAACATTACCAGTAGCCATAGAAATCATTTGACCTAAAAGCCCAGCTCCAGATTTATTAGCTTGAACTTCATAATTTAATTGTTCTTGAGCCATATTAAGTGAGATGATTTCACTATTTTGAGCAAGCCACGCATTATAAACATCAGTTTTATAACTAATTGTAGGATAACCAGTTATATAAACAACTTCACCGTAATTTTCACCACTAGTTATCTTATAATTTTTGGGAACGAATGCTACTTGTGGACTTGGGCTAATTTCACTCATTACAGAAAAACTACAAGATGTACTACTAAAATCTTCATACTTAAATATTTTATGATTTCCGTTTGCTGGAGTAAATCCTATATAACAATACGGATATGTAAGAAGTTTTTGATTTCTAGGTGTATAACCATCAAGACTGGTAGGTTTATTTCCTAAGCTTTTTGATGAAGCGGGTTCATTTACCGTAGTTGGAAGAACTTCTACATAAGCAGTAGTAGTTCCGTGGTGGGTCAACTGGAAGTCTAGATTTTATAGCATATTTTGGAATTGAAAAAACTGTTACAATTTTGTCACCAGCTTGGTCAATTGTATTAATTGTATTAAGAACAACTGCCAACGATATATCAAGGCAAGCTATATAAGTTATTGAAGAAGGAATTCCGTTAAAAGAATAACCATAATTATTAATAGGGTTACCAGCATAAGTATCACCAGTATAAGCTACTATATAAACGGGATTAAGGTTTTCATCATTAACATGACCTTCGATTTTTGGTTCTCCTATCTCTAAACCTTCTGGAAGTCTATTAGCTCCGTGGAGTATCTGAAGCTACATCTATCATTTCACGCTCGACAAAACTTTGCTTCCAGATTATGTCAAATTGCCAAGTTTGGAATACATCAGTTGTAATTGTAATAAAAGTGCAATGGTCGTTTTCATATTCCATGTTAGTTACAAAAGCATAAAACCATTTATTTGAGTAATTATTGTTCCTATACATTACATAATTATATTCTATAATACTATCAATATGAGCTGGAAAACGAATAATATTATCTTTTCTTTGATATTGAACTTTATCTAAGTTTATTGCTGGTAAAGATAAAAAGTAAGTTGTTTGAGCTTGAATATTAGAAAAAGTTAATTGATTTTTATTATCTATTTCAATTGGAACTTTCATTAATCTAATATCTGTATCTGGCGTAACTGCCATAAAATTCACCTTCTTTCTTTAAAAAAGGGAAGGGAATTAATTATTTTTTCCCTTCCCAAAATTTAATAGGGTATTTATTTTATGTAACAGTTACTTGAATAATAGTTGTAACTTCTCCAGTTGTACAAATTAATGAAGCAGTTCCACTATCTACTCCAGTGATAGTACATTTATTATTATCTGTATCATCTTTAGCTACAGTGAATACTGAAGTATCAGTAGAAGTATAGTAAATTGGAGTATTACCATCTACTGGGTCTACTACTAAAGTAATATCTAAAGTAGAACCATCTGCAACTGATACTGAAGCTTCTGTTGGAATTAAAGCATTAATTCTAACTGGAGTTTCTTCACATCTAGCAGTAATAGTAGCTGAAGCAGTTCCATTTGTAGCAGTAATAACTGAAGTTCCAGCTTGAAGTCCAGTTAATTCAACTGTTCTATCATCTATTTTAGAAACAGAGATATTTGCTTGAGTTCCAGAACTAAATGTTATAGTATCTGTAGAATTTGCTGGAGTTGTTTCAATGTGTAATCTAATTTTTGCACCTGGTTCTACTGAAGCTACTTTTTCAACGAATTTCATTGATGTAGTTGTTATAGTAGGTTTACTTAATGCAAAAATTACCGCATTAGCAAACAAAGAGTAAGAATACCATTTAACATTATTTAAATAATATTGCCAAGTTCTGTTATTTGCATTGTAAAACTCGTCCATCATCATTTCTTGTGGTCTAATTTTAAACCATCTTCTGTCTGCTACCATACCAATAATATTTGAACCATCATAAACGATATTGTTATCATTATCATATTGGTTAAAGTTATTTACATAAATAACATTACCTAAAAGTATTTTCTTATCAATGTTAAAAGCATTAGCTAAAGTATTAACATCTAAGTAAGCCCCTATATCATTTCTAATTAATAAAACGATATCTTCTGGGTCTGTCCAAGTTATAACATCTTTTCCATAACCACCAACTTGTTTCCAAGCATTGAAATCACTTGTTGGTTCTTGCATATTTAAGTAAATTTCTCTAGCTTTTGTTAAGAAAGCGTCAGCATTATCTTTGCTAGATTTTGGATTAGATATAACTTCTTGTTTAGCTTGGTTAGATAAATAAGCACAAGCAACTAGTCCTTTTGTTAAGTTATATTCATCAATGTAAGCTCCATTATATAATGAATTAACGATTCCATTAATGAAATCTTCTAAAGATGACCAAGATACAAAAGCATCTTTTAATTTGGCTCTAGTAATAGTAACTGGATATTGTAAATCACTATTTAATTGAGCATATTCTACCTTAACATCAGCTTCATATTTTGCAAGAAGTCCTGCAAAATCATCAACATTAAATTGTCTACCTTTAGCTGGATTAATGTAGATATCTTGACCAACGCCACCTAGTGGAATTTCGTCACCTTCTAAAACTTTTAGCTTATTTCTAAATAATTTGTTAACTACTTTAGTATAAGCTATTCTTTTAACAAGCACACTTAGGAACTCGTTCATTAAATTTGGGTTTTCTAAAAGTGGACTTGCAAAACTTCCTATATCAGTTGTAGGAAGTATTTCTGGAACATACTTATTATACAAAGTATTGTTCTCAATTGAAGTTTCTCTTATCTTATTAAGAGCAACTCTTAAACCTTCTTTAATTGCCATAAAGAACATCTCCTTTCGATTATTTTACAATTATATTGTATACATAAAAAAGAAGAATGTCAATAAACATTCTTCATTATTTTACATTTTAAAATTTCCATATTCATCTAAAACTTCATTAAAATTAAAAGCTGAAGCTCTAGGTTTTTCTTCCTTTTTATTATCGGTTTCTGGTGGTTTTTCTTCACCCATTGGTATTTGCTGAAGTAAATTCATATTAGTACGCATTAAGTCGTCTTTGTCTTGTTTTAATTTTTGAATTTCTTTATCTTTATCAGCTATTATTTTATTAGTTTGAATATTATCACTAATAATAGTAGCAAAGTTATCAGCAATAACTGAAGCTTTTTCTTTTCCTATTTTTTCTTGCATTTCATCAGTTATCTTTTTAAAATCTTCATTCTTCATTTTATCACCCCTTTATAATCTAATATTTATTCTTTTTGCTCTTGCTCCAAGCCATTTATTAGAGTTTTTAGATGTAGGCGTTGGGCTTGGGTGACCGCCTTCATATGTTTTCCATGAGTAGCCACTATCGTACTCACTCGGTACTATTATTGTATCATTTATAAATAGAGCGTCATCTGGTACGATGCGCCTACAGTCTGTTGCATCTGTAAAATGATAAGTATATTGCTCTAAATTTACTTTGCCTTTTCCAGTTTCTAGGTGAACATGGTCTCCACTAACATTTCCACCAGTTCCAGTACGATTAAATATTTCACCTTGCCTTTTTATAGTTCCAATTGGTGAATAAGTTCCATTTTGGATATCATTGTCATGGTATACTATTATTCCTAAGTAGTCGATACTACCATCAGCAAAATGAACTTGGTCTACGCTTTGCCATAAAGCAACACAATCAGTTACACCAATCCACAACAGTTTTATGTCTACTGGTGCATAGCACGGTGCTCTAGTAATACTTTGACCTTGTTCGTTATAGCCTACAAAGTCGGTAGCGTAATAGGTAGCTCCACCTTGGTGCGATACTGTACCCCACCAAGGCTGAGTAATTTTGAATGCTTCTAACGGAAATAAACATACTTGACGGTTCATTGAGTCATATAGTGTTTGATTAGGTAACATTAGTCATCACTCCTTTGTTTTATACATTAATTTATTTATTTTCTTACGCCAAAAATATTTATGTAATGTGTCAACGCAATGTAATACTATATTAATTACCCATATTGAGCATAAATATATAATTATTATTTTCATTTTATAAACCTTTCATTTTTATATAATCCAGCTACAAACCCACTAGGAATTTTAAGCCATACATTTTCATTTTCTTTTATAACTTCCAAACAAGTAACAATAGTTCCCTTTTTTAAAACTGCATTTACTCCTATTGTTTTGAATAAAGCGTTCCTTTTACCATCTTCAGTTAGTTCTTGCCATGCTTTTATTGAATAATTAGTTCCAGCACCACTACGAACAAACATATTTTCTTGAAGAGTGTAATTTTTGCCTTCTATATAATAATCATCAGTTTCTTGTATATTATTGTCAAATTTTGTTAAATTCCAGCTATTAATTATACTCATAATTTTATTTACATAATCGGGGTCTGTTGCATAACCACCATTCTTAATAGCTTCAATACATTCTCTAGGAGTAGTCGTTACTAGTGCTTTTCTATATCTTTGACTTCTACATATTAAATCAAAGTAATCAGCTACACTATCTTGTATGGAATTATAAGCTCTAAAGCAAGCTGAAGTATTAATAGCTTTACCATCAATAACTTCTTGAGTTATCGAGTTAAAAACTTTACCATTCCAGCCAGTAGCTTTTATTCCAAAAAGTGCGTTAGCTTTCATCATAAGGCTAGATTTTCCCCACCCAGTTTCTAAAATTGCTTGAGCAATTACTACTGAGCTAAAAAGTGGATAACCCCTTTTCTTGTTTTCAAAACAAACTGCGTTTCCTACTAATTTAATAAATTCATCATTTGTCATCTATATTCACACTAACCCTTCCATCTAATTTATCACACAATTTATTAAGCGCCATAGTATTATTGTTAAGTGCTTCTTTAATATCGTTTTTGAATTCTTCAATGTCTTTCATCTCATCTAATCTTTGCTTATTAATTTCTTTTATATCTTCTCGATTCTGTTTTGTCATTTGATTTACATAAAGAGCCAACGCTACGCACGAGACAATTGGAAAACCTAAAGAAGATATTAATTGACCCCATTCCATTTTTCATCACCACCTATAAAAATTACATTTCTTTTTATTCTTTAATATAATTATATCTTTAATATTAAAATTTTTCAATAGTTCTTGTTAACTCGTCTTCTTTAATTGTAAAATCTGTTTCAATTAATTTTACTCCACCTTTTATATGGTCGAATGTTAGTTTTCCGTGAGCTACAAATCCAGTTTTAAATGAGTTCCATTCAACTTGGGAATAACAATTTTTAGGCATTCCAGCACAAGTAATTTCTACATTAAAAAATCTTTTAAATTTCCTAATATTTATTCCCTTTTTGTGATTTTTTCTCAATAACTTTAATAATTTTATGTTTTTTCCATAATATTTTTTAGGAGCATAGAATTCTTCTAAATAACATTTTTGCCTTACAAATTTGGCTCTATTAAATTTACCTTCACATTTCCAAGCCCCTAACCTATAATCATCAATATCACAAAACTTTTCAAGCTCTTCAATTGGTAAAAGCGTATGAATGCTATCTGTATCACTATAACAATAAAGGTCTTTTCCATATTTATTAATCGAATATTCTTTAATAGCTTGACTTGTTCTTATTGTCTTTTCTCTTGCATAAGCAGTTGTAAATGCTCCAACTGGTAAATATACTCCCTTTTTCTCTTCTTTATCTCCTAATGTATAATGAACAATTCCATCTTCAGATAAATAAGGTATTTTACTCTGAGAAAAAAGGGTTGTTGCAAACTTACCGATATAAACTATTTAACATAAGTTTAGCAATAGTTCTTAAACCTTTGTTTCCAGATTTTGAAGCTTCAATTTTTACTTTAATCCATTTATCAATATAATCTGTAAAAAGTCCATTAATTGCTTTAAACTTCCACCCACATTCATAATATATTTCATTATTAACTATATCGTAATGGTCTAAAAATAATTGTAAATCTATATTAGTTAATACTAAAGTTAAAAGTTTTCCGTTTGAGCTTTCCAGATATTCGTTTTCTCTAATAAATCTATTACCCTTAATTTGAATAGTTGGAATATGATTTTTCTTTACTTTAAAATTACAAGTTATCATTTGAATATAAAGTGGGTATACCTTATCTTCAATATACTTACCTTTAAAAAATACTGGTTCACCGAAAGGCATTGGTTTTTCATATAGAACGCTTGGGTAAAGTGAGTTAACATCTAATACAACACCTTTTCCTATTGTCTTTTCAGTATATATTGGATTAAGGTAGGTAAACCCGACCTTTGTAACACTTCCTTAAATCACTATCTAAAACTATATCTAAGTTTGGATAATAATGTTCAAATTTTCTTTTGGTTATAATTTGCTTATAATTATTTAAAGCATTACTACCTATTGTCATTTTATTTAAGTTTTCAGCAAACATCATTTTTAAAGCTTTAGCTACAATTAATACATCATGACTAATATATTTCTTTTCAATTTCAGTTAAACGCCAACCCCTATATCTTGGCTTATTATAATCAATTTCAAGCTTTTCTTCTTTTATATTAAATGCTTTTGGAATTTCACTTACTGGTAATGGTATAACTTTTAAGCTATCAATAAAGGTTACTTTTTCATAATGTTTATTACCTTTGTCAAAATAAACTACTATATTATAAAACTGACCTAAGTCACTAATTAAAGTTGTAAAAGTATTTTCTTTAATATCTTCTTTTTCTGTTATATGAATATACCCGTTAGTTAAAAGCCAGTATATTATAAATTCACCATCAAACTTTAAGTTGTGAAAGAATACTTGCGAATTCTTGTTTTTCTTGCAAAAGTTTATAAATTCATCAAGTTCAGTTCCTATTACAACTTCTTCAGTTTCGATATCGCATAAAGCCCACGCCCACACCCAAGTTTCTTCATCACACCAGGTGGAAGTTTCAAAATCGCCCACATATTTTTTCATTATTTTTTACCTTTTCCAAGATTATTCTTATATCTTCCTATATCTTGCAGTCTATCTTTCTCAGTACCTAACTGAGCTTTATATCTTCCTATATCTTGTAATCTATCTCTTTCACTTCCAAGTTGCTTCTTATATCTTCCTATTTCTTCTAAATGAATAGGTTCTTTTTTATTTTTAGGTATTTCAATTCCAAGTTCTTCTAACATTCTATTAAATCTAGTTTGGGTACTAACACCCCTTAATCCGTGTTTATTAAAATCGTACATATATTCAATATCTCTTAAAAGTTCATAATCTTTTATAAACTCCCAAAAACTAATAGGGTTGTCAAATTGTTTTAAATAATTTACTAATAGTTCGTAATTGTCAAAATTTTTATAAGTTTTTTCAAGCATTGTAAAAAAGTTTTCTTTGTAAATCATTGCTTTTTTCATATCATAATCACTAGCACCGAAAGTTCTTATTCTTTTTTTCAAACCTTTTAAACCTTCACCAACTGCTTTTTCTATATTAGAAAAACTTTCTAATGTTCTTCTTAATTCTCTTGCTTCAATAGAACCCATTTGAGCCCTTGAATAACCAGAACTATCTGGAGTTTCAAGCGGAACTAATTCTTTTTGAATATTTCTTTTAGCTACACCCATTTTTATTCCAAGTTCTCTACGCTCCCATTTTGTCATTTTTTCACCAGCTTCTGTTATGTAAAGTTCTTCAGCACCTTCACGGCTAAAACGCCTTAATGAATTTATTACAGAATTTAATTCATTTCTTGTAGTAATATCACCTTTAACTTGTTTATAGTCAAGCTCTACTGGTAAATATAATTTCTTTTCTTCGCTTTGAAGCTTGTTTACCTTCTTATTAAAGTCGCTAACTGCTTTTCCAAGCTTTAAATAATCACCTTGCTTCCATTTAATTTGGTATCTTGACAACTTAACCACCCCTTTCTTTTGTATAAATTATTAATAAATCATTCGTATATCGAACCACACTTCTTCGGGAATTTCTTTTTTATTCAAATCTAAAATTCTATAACCCCTTTTTTCAATTCTTTTATATAAAAATATAGCTATTAATCTTTCACACATTATTTTATTTTTATATTTATTCTCTAATTTAAATGTTTCTTCTTTTATTGTCTTTGATAATTCTGTTGCAAATTTATCTCTATAAAATTCACTAGAAAAGAAAAAAAGAAGGTCTAAAAAATTAAAACTATAATCGCTTTCTTTTAAGTCTAGTTCAATACCCCTTGCAGTTTTCATTTTTTCACCCCTTCCTTTAATATAGGGAGCTTGTAATTAAACAAGCTCGAAACCTAACGCTTTATTTCCTTTTTCTGTTTTATTTTTAACGATTTTAATTTCAAATCCTTCGTTTGTCACCCCAAACATTTGTAAATATCTCATCATTTGAATTGTGAATACTTTACTTCCAGTTGCATAAGAAATATCTCGATCATCTATTACGATACAAGCCATTGATATTTCTTTGTCTTTAATTACTTCACCAGTTAGTTCATCTATTACTGGCTCTTTCATTGGTTTCTCATAACGCTTAACTAATACTTCTTTTACTCTAATTAGTTCGCCTTCGCAGTCATTTAATAACTTATCTACATGGCTATCTAAATTAAAAATTTTCTTTTGGTCTGTGATATTTGTAAAAATATCACTCTTTGTTTTTTGTTTGCTCGTTAAAGCTGAAAAGTCTTTAACAACGCTTAATGCTACTTCTTCATTCTCTAATTCTTCATTTCTTAATTCTTCATTCATAATTTTTTCCTTCTTTCTCTTATTTAAAGCATAAGTGCTTGCTAGTTACTTTTTACGCTTTATGGTTTAGCGTTAACCTATATAATTTTAATTATATACTATCTTTTAAAAATCCAAGCTTTTGTATATTTGTCATAAATACACGAACACTTATAGTTTTCTATATTTTTAACATCAATTTCTTCAATTGTTAATATATCTATACCAGCTTTTTTCATTACTAAAGCTAACCAATGATTAAACATTTCTTTTTGGTCTTCTAAATATTGGTCATATGGTTCTATCATTAATTTCAAACTCCCTTCTTAAATAATGAAGGTATTGATTTATCAATTTTTGAAACTATACTATTAATATTGTTTTCTAATGTAGAGTAAACATCATAAAGAATAGTTAGCTCCAACTCAAATCCTTCAATATTAATTAAAATTTTGTATTGTCTAAAATCTACGAATTCAACTTTAATTTCAAATAAATATATTTCTTTTAATTTTTCTTCAATTTCTTCGTCCATAATTTTCACACTCTCCTTATATTTATAATTTCAACTTTTTGTCCAGAGAACATATTTGTAAACATCATTTGAGCGACTGCTCCATCATCTGCATTAATATTAATTCTCTTAATTAAACCATCAATTGAATATGTTACTTCATACATTTTTTATCACACCCCTTCCCTAAAGATTTTTCTATATATTTCAAAATAAACCATATTTCTTACATTACTTAAAACGAATTCTTCTTTTAAACAATAGGCTTCAAAACTTATAGTTCCATTATATTTTAATTCTAAACATTCAATTCTTAATATTACTTCTTTTCCATAACTATAAGCTATTACTTTAACTTTCATCTTTTCTTCAATTATTGTAGTTATTTCTTTCCAGAATTTTATAACTCTTTTTTCTAAATTACTATCTTCAATTTCTATCATTATTTATCTTCCTACCTTTCACAATTTGATTTGTACAATAATAAAGTTAAATTATAGCACCATAATAAATCTGCTGACGATAGCTTTTTTAAATCTTTTATATTAGCTTCTTCTATATTAAATCTGTTAGTTATATTCATAATTAATCTTCCCCTTTCGTTAATTTGATATTACACCTTCTTTATTTTATTGTCAATACATTTTTGAAAACTTTTTTAAAAAATTTTACATAAAATGTTTGTAACTAATTATGTTGATTTTTTTCTTCCGTTGTGATAATATTTAAGTAGCGAAAAAGTCGGTTCAATAAATTCTATACACTTCTGGAAACCATTCGTGAAGAGCGAACCAGAAGGTATATGGAGTGGTTTCTTGGAATTTAACTGACTTATTTTGCAGTTAAATTTAAAGAAGGAGTGAGCTCTATGCACTACTACGATTATCATAAGATTTTATCTTATAACTGTCCTGTAAACTGCCTTTTTGGTGAGCGCGGAGTACGGGAAATCTTTTGGTGCAAAAAAATATGTCATAGAGCAATATTTAAAAAAGGGCTCACAATTTCTTTACTTAAGAAGATATGATAACGAAATTAGAGAAATATTTGAAAAAACAAAAGGTAAAAAAGATTTTTTTGAAGATATTAAATCTCTTTTTCCAGATGTAGAACTTAAGGCCGAAAATAGAAAATTTTATTGCGACGGCGAAGTTTTCGGGTATGCAAAAAGAATGACTGAAGCACAAAGCCTTAAATCTGCAGTTTATGAAAATGTTACAACTATAATAATTGATGAATACCCTATTGAAGATACAAGACACCATTATTATCTACGAAATGAAGCAATGGTTATTCTTGGTATTATTGATAGTGTTGTGCGTAATAGGAATGATGTTAGAATTTTTATTTTAGGTAATGCAGTTAATGACCTTGAATATTCACCACTCTTTTCATTTTTTAATTTATCACTTCCTTATAATAAAGATATTAAGCTCTTTAAAGATAACCTTATTTTAGTTCAATATATGTATAATGAAGAATTTCGAAAAGAGCGTATGAATACTTTAGTTGGTCGTTTAGCTAAAGATACAGATTATGAAGGCTATGCAATTAATAATAAAATTTTAAATAAGAATAATAATTTTATTATGAAGAAAACTGGTGGTAGTAAATATTCGTTTGGTTTTATATATAACGATACAACTTACGGCGTTTGGGTTGATTATAACGAAGGTAAAGTTTTCGTGTCGACAGATTATGATAACTATTCACCACATATATTCGCCCTAACTTTAAAAGACCATACTCCAAATACTATGATGATGAGTTCTCTTCGCTCCTATTCGTTCTGGCGTAAATTCATTGATAATTTTAAGCTAGGTAATGTTTATTTTGAAAATCAAAAAATTAAACATTCGTGTTATGAAGTTTTAAGAACTTACGCTAATAAATAAAGACTAGATTTACATAATCTGGTCTTTTATGTTACCGAAAAAGTCAAGAAAAAAATTTTTAAAAAAGTGTTGACAAAGTTGGTGAGATGTGATATTATGTGTATAGTTAATATGATAAATGTTGAAAAGCGAACACAAAGGGGAACAAGTGTTCGTATTTTTTTCGCATAACCT
>JAZLAK010000091.1:0-15855 GCA_045613165.1 Bacilli bacterium
GTATTCTTCACCATAGCACACCTCACTAGAGTCGCCTCACCAAAGCACACCTTCACCATAGCACACCACACTAGAGCAACCCTCACACCCTCACACACCACCTCAACCACACACCCTAACAAACCCACACAAACCCTAACACCATTATAAAAAGAGGACATAAGTACAAATTAATATGAAAAAATTACAGTTTTTACTTGACATTTTTACTCTATGTGATAAAATTAAAAGTGAAAGTGAGGAATGAAAATGAAGTTAAGAACTGAGGGTGGGCATTTTTGGTTTACTTTTGCAAATGGTTATACATTAAGTTGCTTTAATGGGTTTGGTAGTCATACTGAAAACAATTTTGCAATAGATAAATGGAAAAGAATAAGTGATGAAAATACACCTTATTATGAAAATTATTGGGAAAGTGAATTAATTGAGATAGCAATTTTATATAATGGTGATTTAGTTACTCAAAATATTATTGAAAGTGATGACAGTGTTAAAACTGTTGATATTAATGAATTAGTTGAAATAATAAATAAAGTTAATAATTTAGAAAGTTAGGTGTAAATATATGAATGAAGAAATAAAAGAAGTATTAGATAGATGTACACCATTTCTATTTGGAGATGAAGTAGATAAGTTATTAGATTACATAACTAATTTACAAGAAGAAAATAAAAGACTAAAACAATTTTATGATAAAAAAGGTGTATATTCATTAGAATATGATAAAGAAACATTAACAACAATGGTTTGTGAATTACAATCAAAAATTGATAAAGCAGTTGATTATTTACATCATTTTGATAGTGATGAAATATGTGAAAATATAACAGGAATAGCAAAAATATTAATAAACATATTAGAAGGAAGTGATAAAAATGAAAGATAGTAAACTTATTTTAGAGCTAATAACTCAAAATTTAGATTTAATACATCATCAAATAGCAAATTTACAAGAGTTAATAGAGTTTTACAACGATAGTTTAGAAAAAGATGAATAGCTACCTTATAGGTAGTAAAAGGGTAGACACAACGCTATAATTACTTTTTGATTTGTTCACTAGTTCACCTGAAATAAATGTGTCTATCCTTTTAGTGCTTATAAAGTACTAGAAAGGAGTAGTATATGATTACATTATCTTATAAAATCGAAGAGAATGGGGAAAAATCGGTTTTGGTTAAAAGGGAAGTAATAGAAAGTGAAGCTACTGTAAACGAAAAAGTAAGTGCAACTACTATTATGGATACTTTTAAAGAAGCATTAGAAAAGAAAATAAAGGGTAAAGCAAAAAGAGAAAGAAAAACAAAAGGAGAATAGTATGAAAACAAAAAAGGAAACAAAAGAGAAAAAAGAATTTGATTTACAAGAAGCTTGTGTTTTATGGCTTCATACCTCAAAGAATGGTAAAGAATATCTAAAGGGACACGATTTAAATAGGAATAATGTATTAGGTTATTTTAACAACAAAGAGAATGAAAAGCAACCAACAATTAGAGTTTATAGCTTAGATAAAGAAAACAAGATTGATAGTGAAATAATAACACTATGGGAAACTGAAAGTTTAAATAAGAGTACATACTTATCAGGATATACTGATGAAAACGAGAAAGTAATCGCTTTTTATGGAAATAAAGAAGATTTAAATAGACCATATATAAGGGTGTACTTTAAAGATGAAGACTAGAGGTGGAATATACTACGATATTAAAGAAGGTGATTATATACTTAAAAGAGGCGATTAAGAATTTAAATTCTCAAGCGAGTTATACAAAAGCAAGTTTATGATTAATGTAGATGAATTTATAAAAAGGGAAAATGATAAACTAAATGCAAAATATAATTATGACAATGATTATAGTGAATTTCTAGCAATAATATATTATAAAATGGTTGAAAAAAGGGGTTTTTATGTTACTTATAAAGATAAACTAGTAAACGAAAACTCTTTTATTGTAGGTGAAGATTATGACTTCTAAGTTAAGAATAACTGGTAAAACTACTGATAAGGTTATTAATGTAGTAGAGGAGTTTAATAGAAAAGTAAGAAGAATTGCTAGAAGTGGAAACTATAATGTCCCTAGTCAAGTATCTTGGAAAGAGATTTTAGAAAATGCTAAAACAAGAGCTGATTTGAATAGAGAATTATCTTATCTACAGGAATTTAGTAAAAAAGGGGCTGAAAAGCAAATTGTTTTGCCTAGTGGAGTAAGAACAACACAATATGAATATAATATAGCAAAGAAAAGACAATCACTAGCAAAAAGAAGAACTAAAGCCCGTTTAAAATTAATGAAAAGTAGAGAATTGACTGAACTTGGTGAAAGACAGGGAACTTACCTTTATAGAATGGGTGATGAAGCATTCGAGAATATGAAAGCTAGACTTGAAAAATTGGAGCGTCCACTAGAAACTATGGAAAATTTGCAATCTTATTATAAATATTTAGAAAATGCTAGTTTTGTAAATTATAGTTATAGAGATAAAATTTATATGGATAATTATTTTAATGAAATGAGTTTTAATCTTGCGTTTGCTGTTGGATACGATAAGGCAAAAATTCAAGAAATGAAAGATAAGATATATTCAAGATTAACTGACACACAAATAGCTGAAATGATGAATAGTGAAGAAGCGTTTATATCAATGACTAGTTGGTATAACAATATTCATAGAAAAGAGGGGTTAAGAAAAGAAAATGTAGAACTTATACGTCTACAGTTAAATGATTTGTATGAAAACTTAGATACGATTATTGATACTTATGAGTCTAAATAAGTATACAGCAGACTTTGAAACTCTAGTTGATACTGAAGAAACTAGAGTTTGGGCTTATGCTTTATGTGAGATAGAAGATACTGAAAATTTTATTTATGGAAATAATATTGAAGATTTTATAAAGTGGTGTTCTAACCCAAAAAAGAATTATGTTTTATATTTTCATAACTTAAAATTTGATGCAAGTTTTATTCTTAATTATTTATTAAAGAATAATTATACTTGGATAAAAAAGAAAAAGGATAGAGAGGATAAAACATTTACAACTCTTATATCAAGTATGGGTGTATTTTATTCAATCGAGATATACTTTAAAGTAAATGGTAAAAAAGTAAACAAAGTAACTATTTATGACAGTATGAAGATATTACCATTTTCAGTTAAAAAAATCGCTGAAGATTTCCATTTGCCAATTAAAAAAGGTGAGATAGACTATAAGAAATATAGAGAAGTTGGTTATAAATTAAGTAGTGAAGAAATAGACTATATTAAAAATGATGTTACTATTGTTGCTATGGCTTTAAAAAGTATGTTTAATAATGAACTAACTAAAATGACAATCGGTAGTGACGCTTTAAAGATATACAAAGAAGGAACACCTAAGTTTGACAAATATTTTCCACAACTCTCAAACGAGATTGATAGTGAAATAAGAAAGAGCTATCGTGGTGGTTTTACTTATTTAAACCCAATATATAAAGATGAAGAGATTGAAAATGAAACAGTTTTAGATATTAACAGTCTTTATCCATATGTTTTAAATAGTAAACTTCTACCTTTTGGTAAACCTGTTTATTTTGAAGGTGAATATAAACCCTCAAGTTTTTATCCACTTTATATACAATGTTTAACTTGTAGTTTTAAAGTAAAAGAAAATCACATTCCCACTATACAATTAAAAAAGAATTTAAATTTTAAACCCAACGAGTACATAACCGATACAAAAGGTGAACCTTACACGTTATATCTTACAAATGTTGATTTGAATTTATTTTTTAAACAGTATGATGTTGATGACATTAAGTATAGGGGTGGATATAAATTTAAAGCTCAATCAGGTTTATTTACGAGATATGTTGAGAAGTGGAGCTTAGAGAAAGTAAAAGCTAAAAAAGAAAAGAATTATGCTATGTACATAATATCAAAGCTCTTATTGAACTCTTTATATGGCAAATTTTCTAAAAACCCAAAACAAAGAAGCAAAATACCATATTTAGAAGATGATATACTACATTTTAAAATGGACGAAATAGAAGAAGGAAGAGGGCTTTATATTCCTGTTGGATCATTTGTAACAAGTTATGCAAGAGAGCTTACAATAACAAGTAGTCAAAAGATTAAAGAATATAGTTTGAATAAGTATGGAAAAGACTATTATATTTATAGTGATACGGATAGTATACATACTTGCAACTTAACCGATGAAGAACTAGCAAGTCTAGTATGGGTTGATGATTTCAAACTAGGAGCTTTTAAGATTGAAGAAAAGGCAAGAAGAGGAAAGTATATACGTCAAAAATGTTATATTCAAGAAGTATGTATAACTAAAGAAGAGTATGAAAATGCAATAAATAATGAAGAATTAGATGAAGAGGAAAAGAAAGCTTATATCAAAGATGAAAATGGATACTATGTTTTAAGGTGTACAATCGCTGGGCTTCCTAAAGAGATAGGAAGGCGATATGTAAACTTTGAAAACTTTGAAGAAGGCTTTACTATAAGTGCCGATGAAACGGAAAAGAAGCACAAATTAGGTTACAAACAAGTAAAAGGTGGAGTGGTTTTGGTTGATACTGATTTCACAATTCAAAGGAGTAAATGATGAATGAAAAATGTATAACTAAAAGAGAATTTAAAAAACTAAAAAAAGAATGTACAAATTATAAAGAAACTAAAAAGGTTTTAATTAATAGTTTAAATGGTAGTCCTGTAATAAGTTTTGATATGTTTCAAGACTTAATAGATTTATTAGGGTACTATAGAATAAAAGAAGAGATATACAGTAAATAAAATATATCTTCTCTTTTACTTTATATGATATAATTAAAGTAGGAGGTAAGATATGAGTGATTTAATTAACTTAATTACACAAAACGGAATAGGTGTCGTTTGTGTTGGTTTTATGATTTATTTTATAAGTACAACTTTAAAAGAAAATACGGCTGTTTTAAATAGTATTCAACAGACATTAGTTGCTATTCAAGTAAACTTGGATAATTTAAGTGAAAGAATGAATAATATAGAAACTAGAGTAAGGAAAAAGAAAAATGACAAAGATGAATAAAGAAAACGCATATAAATTATTTCATAAAACATCAGGAATTTATATTACAAGTCCTTTTGGATATAGAATAGATCCTATTACTGGTAAAAAGGGAAGTTTTCACGAGGGTGTAGACTATGGTACAAATGGTTTATGTATACCAGTATATCCTGTACTTGACGGTAATGTTTTAAGTTGTGGCACTGATATTACAAAAGCTAAATTTGTATATGTATATTTCCCAAGTATAGAAATGGTAGGGCTTTACTATCATTTATCAAAAATAGATGTCAAAAAAGGACAAAAAGTAAATACTAACACAGTATTAGGTTTAACAGGTAAAACAGGAAATGCAACAGGTATACACCTACATTTTGATTTCTTTCCTTATAAAGACTATTCTAAACCTATATCAAAAAGAGCAAATGTAGATTATAATGAATATAGATTTCCTGACGTACCACCAACTCCTACTCCAACTCCTACTGAAGAGATAAAAGAAGGGGATAGTGTAATTGTGAATGGTTTTGGTTATGCTTCAAGCTTTGGAACAGGAGCAAAAACTAGAACATACATTAATCAAAAAATGAAAGTTATATCTATTGCAAAGAATAGAAAATGCCCTTACGCTTTAAATCAATTTAATAAAGGTACTGTCCATAATTGGAAAGATGTAACTGGTTGGTTTAGTAAAGAAAGCGTAAAATTATGTAAATAAGGATAATTGACAAATTAAGAAAAATATGTTATATGTAAGGTGGTGAGAATATGCAAAATGAGGACTTAGAAGCGTTTACATCTTCTTTAAAATCTAAGCTTGGTGATGACCAAATGGCTTTAATAGCTGACGACTTAGGTACACTAATTACTAAAAACACGCAAATCTATAATAACCTAGTAAATAAAGAGGGTGAAATATCTAAGCTTAAAGATGAAAAAGAAAAGCTTGTAATCGCAAATGGTAATCTATTGCAACAAATACCAATGTCAAATTCAACAAATAAACCTAAAGATGAAGAAGATGATGTGCCTAAATCATTCAACTTTAGAAGTCTATTTGATGAAAAAGGCAAATTTAAAAAATAATAAAAGGAGTGATTTAATTGAACGAAAGTTTAAAAACAAGTTTAAATGCTATTCGTGAGATATCTAGTGATATATATCATAGATATGTACCAATAATTGACGCTGATACTGATATAGCAACTTTTGCAAACCCAATTATGACTTATCCAGTAGTTTACAATGAATTTCAAAATCAATTAATAAACAAACTAGTATTTACTCAATTTGAAATGAAAGCATTTAGAAACCCACTTGTTGTTCTTGAAGGTGACGCACTACCTTTAGGTTATGGTGGAGAAAATGTTTATGTAAACCCAGCTAAAGGTAGACAATTTAATGTTAATGACTTTGCAGGGCTTTTGGTTAGATATGAGGCGGACGTAAAAGTTGAGTACCTAACTTTAAATATGGACTTACAATATTGCGTAACTTATACAAGACAACAACTAAAGAAAGCATTTAGAAGTTGGGGAGATTTAGAAGCATTTATTGATGAGTTATCAAATTCATTATATAATGGAGCATTTATTGATGAATGGAGATTTACAAAACAATTAATTTCTAGTGCATATGATAACAATATGGTATGTTTAGAAACAATCTCAGCTGTTTCAAGTGAAGCAACAGCAAAAGCATTTGTTGAAAAAGCAAGAGAATTATATTTAAATTTCCAAACTCCAAGTACTTCATACAACGCTTGGCACAAAGTAGGTGGTGAAGGTAAAGCAATTACAACTTGGACAAACCCAGAAGACATTGTTATCTTAATAAGAAATGATGTAAGAGCTAAAATGGACGTACAAGTACTAGCAAGTGCATTTAATATTGACAAAGCTACATTACTAGGAAATATGTTATCAGTAGATAACTTTGACGTTTATGATGATGAGGGAAATAAAGTATTTAACGGAAGTGCTATCGTTGGTGGTATCTTTGATAAATCTTGGTTTAAAATTAGAAGACAAGATTTATTTATGGAAAGCTTCTACAACCCTAACAATAGAACAACTCAATACTATCTTAACTTAATTAAGATGTATAGGTTTAGTTTATTCGCTAATGGTGTATTATTTGTTACATCAGCACCTACTGTACCAGCTACAGCTGTAGAATTTTTAGGTGGTGATACTGGTAGTGTAGAAGTTGGTAAAAAATTAATTGACGCTGTAAAATTGACACCAGCTCAAGCAACTTCAAGTGTATCAATAGCTTCAAGTAGTGATGAAGTAGCTACAGCTAGTGTATCAAATGGTATTATTGAAATTACTGGTGTATCAGCTGGTAGTGCAACTATTACTTTAACAGCTGGTGAAGTAAGCGATACTAAGACAGTAACTGTAACAAACCCAGTAATACCAATAACAGGAGTATCATTTGCAAGTGCAACTGGAACTGTTGCCGAAAGTGCTTCTATAACTGATACAATTACTGTTGTACCAGCTACTGGTAATACTCCAACAATTACTGTTGTATCTAGTGCTGAAGAAGTAGCTACAGCTTCTATAACAGGTAAAGTTGTAACTATTACTGGAGTATCAGCTGGTAGTGCAACAATAACTGTTTCAGCTGGTGCTGGAGTAGTTGATACAAAACTAGTAACTGTTACTAGCTAATTAATGATTTAAAAGTTTAAGGGCTATGGACTTAAAGTCCTAGCTCTTATTTTTTAAAGAAAGGAGTAAAATATGAGTGTAATAACTCCACAAACTAATGTAAAGTTATTAAAAGTACCTTTTACTATAGATAACGAAAACCAACTTACATTTTCAAATGCTACAGCACAATATACATATTTTAATAGTTTGCCAAAATTAGAGTATGATAAATTTACTTATCAAAGAAAAAATAACTATATAGCTGTTAATGAAGACGCTGATACTTTACAAGCTTATAATTATTGTATGTACCAAAATAAACAATATGGTAATAAATGGTTTTATGCTTATATTACAAATATAACTTATGAAGGTAATGAAGTAAGCTATGTATATATTAAGTTAGATCCATTTCAAACTTGGCAATTTGATTTGACATTTAAAAGAAGTTTTGTTGAAAGAGAACATACAAATGACGATACATTAGGAAATAACACAGTGCCTGAAAATCTAGAAACAGGTGAATATATTGTTAATGGTAAATCAAGTTATGATATACAAGGTACTTATAATGAAAATATTATTGTTTTAGCAAGTACAATCGCTCCTACTTTAGATAGTGGTGGTGTATTAATTGGAACTAATAACGGCGGTGGAATTTATGGTGGTATTAAAACAGGTTTTAGATATTATTCATATAGAATAAATGGTGCTAAACTTCCAAATGTCATAGACGCTTTTGCAGACGCTGGAAAAACTGACGCTATTGTTGCTTTATTTATGTTGCCAGCTTCATTTATTACAAGTGATCCTAATTTAGATCTAGACGGATATGATATACCAAATGATAATATAGGAAGACAATTTACTTGGTCTATCACAGGACTTACCACTGTAAATAGTTATGTACCAGTTAATAACAAAGTTTTAGTTTATCCATATAGATATTTATATGTTACTAATAACAACGGCGGAAACGCAATTTTTCACTATGAAAAATTTACAACTCCAACGAGTTTATCATTTGAAGTTAATGAAACAATAACACCAGCAGGAAGCTGTGTAGCTTATCCTGTAAATTATAATGGAGTTAGTAAGAACTACAGCGAAATGTTAGCTTGTGCTAAATTTCCAATATGTGGCTTTCAAAACGATGTATACAAAAATTGGTTAACTCAAAATGGACTTAATTTATCTTCTAAATTAATAGGTGGAGCTGCTATGATGATAGGTGGTGTGGCTGCAGCTGCTACTGGTTTAGGAATAGTAGCAGGTGGTGCTAGTGCTTTAGGTGGACTTGGTACAGTTTATTCAACTTTGCAATCAATTAATCAACAAAAGAATTTCACACCACCTCAAGCTGAAGGAAATGTAAGTACAGCTGATGTTAATTTCTCAAGAGGTTTAAATACATTTGATTGTTACCAGATGAGCGTAAGAAGTGAGTATGCTAAAATTATAGATAATTTCTTCTCAAAATATGGATATAAAACTAATAGAGTAAAAGTGCCTAATATAACAGGTAGAACAAATTGGAATTATGTAAAAACTATTGGCTGTAATATAACAGCAAATATACCACAAAACGACTTACAAGAAATAAAAGATATGTTTGATAAAGGGATAACTTTATGGCACAATTCTTCTACTTTCTTAGATTATTCACAATCAAACACAATCGTATCATAATAAAGAGGTGATGTTATGGCTAAAAAGAAAAATAGATATAGAACTAATAGTTATGAATTTATAGATAGTTTAATGCTTAATGAAAACACCTATATTGATTATATAGAAAGAATAAAGAAGATTTGTTTGTCGTGTTTTGAATGGGTTAATCTTCCTTCTAGTATGAACTCTAGATTTTTAGAAGAGTGTTTATTCTATTTAGGACAGGCAAGTTTACTTTATGATGAAAACTTTGGTTACATTAATACAAAATGTACTAGTAATGGCGAAATAAATATTTATGGTTTACCTACTAGACTTAATTGTTATTCATATAGGTATCAAAACTATCGAAACTTATATATTGGTTTAAAAGATGATGAAAAACAAAAAGAAAATGAAGCTATTTTAGTAATGAACAATTATGAAAGAATACCAACTCTAGCAACTACAGAGTTATTTGCATATAGATTATATGAAGCTGATATGACAGCGATGACAAATATCAAAGCTCAAAAAACACCAGTATTAATCTTATGTAAAGAAACTCAAAGATTAACACTAGAGAATATGTATTCACAATATGAAGGTAATAGACCAGTGATTTTTGGTGATAGTAGCGAACTTGATATAAACTCTATTAAGAGTGTTAATACAAATGCTCCTTTTATAGCTGATAAAATTATGGACTATAAAAAAGAGATTTGGAATGAACTATTAAGTTTTCTAGGTATCAACAATATTATGTTAGAAAAGAAAGAAAGACTAGTAACTGATGAAGCAAACAGTAATAATGAATTAATAAATATGAATTTACAATCATTTTTGATACCTCGTCAAGAAGCTTGTAAAAAATTCAATGACTTAATGGGCTTTACTGGAACTGATAAAGAAATAAGTGTAAGAGTAAGAAGTGATTTATACAATGTTATTAAAAAAGAACTATCAACAATAAAAGATATTATGCCTGAAGAAAGTGAGGTTATCGATGAGTAAATATACAATCGAACTTAGAAAAGTATGTGATATTTATACAAGAAATACTGTTGAAGGTTGGTTTAAAGATTATGATTTAGATGACTTTTTAACTTCAGCTCAACAATCAGCTATTACAAGTGCTGGTATGTGGACTAAAGCAAAACTAGCAAGTAAAATCGTTGACTATTTCTATTTTAGAGAAATAGCATTTGAAACTCCAGCGATGTTTTCTCACTTTGCAAAGGTAAGAATGAATACTATAATGGATAAATACTTACCTTTAATATATAGTGCAAGTCTAACTTTAAACCCACTTGAAGATGTAAATACAACACATTCAACTAGTAGAACTTTAAATAATTCAAGCAATATGACAGGACAATCTTCTTCAACTATGAGTATTGCTAATAGCTCAAGTGGTTTGATAGTTAATTCTAATACTCCACAGGGAGAAATATCAAAAGCTAATATTTTAGCTGGCGAATATGCGTCAAGTACAGGTGCTAACGAAAATAGTGGCACAAGCTATACTACTGACGCAACTAACACTTCATCAACAGGACAAAATGCTACTAGTGAAAGTATAAGTAAAACGGAAACTGGTAATAGAACTTCAAAAGCTGATTTGTTACTAAAATATAGAAAAACAATTTTAAATATAGATGATATGATTATGAAAGATTTAAATGAATTATTCTTTGGTTTATGGTAAAAGAGGTGATAATATGTTTAAAATAAATAAAAAGTTTAAAAATTTTGAATATGGTTTAGGTGGTATACCACTAACTTATCTTGAAAGTTTATCTTATGAAGAACAATTATTATGGTTTTGTAAGAACTTAAAAGAATTAAAAGAAAGAGTAGATGAATTAGATCCAACACCAAGTCCTACTCCAACTCCTAGTGAAGAAAAATTTTATATTTTAACTGGAAGCTATAATGGAATAGGAAGTGGAAGCTTAACAACAATTAATTTACATCTTCCTGAAGGTTTTACAAGTACTAATGACTTATATGTTGTAGGTGGTAAATTCTTACTAAAAACAATGCACGATGAATTAGAAGAAGATTTTCTATTTAACTATAATGTAGCTATAGCTTCAAGTGGAAGTGATAATATTCAATCGTGGGTAGATTATACTACTAATGAAATATTATTTAGAATATTAATGCCTGTAGGAGCTTCTTATGTAAGCGACGCTTACGCTGACGCTGAAGTTACATTAATAGTAAAAGAGTATAAGGAAGGTGAAGAATAATGGACGATTTAGTATTTGGTATAGGTGGTATACCTAAAACATATTTAGAAAGCTTAACTTATGAACAACAATTACTATGGTTTTCTAAAAATCTTCAAGATGTAATGGATAATATGAATAGTGCGTGTAGTGTTGATGATTATGAGAGCTTAATTGATACACTAAATGAAACTGACAAAGACGAAGTAAACGCTGGACAAACATTTCATATACAAACTCAAAATGTGCCTGACTTATTTATAAGTGAAATACTAGATAGTAAAACAACTTATACATATACAACTGATGAAGCTATTGTAGAAGCATTAAAAACTACTGGTTATATTGTAGTAGGTTACTTTAAGATTATGAGTATTGAAGCTTTAACTGACTTAAGCGATTATTTTACTAAAGAAGAAATAGCTACACTTCTAGCTGATTACATAAAATTTACTGATATAGATACTATAATAAGTGAAAAAGGTCTTGTAAAAAATACTGACTATGCTACTTCTAGCGTTGGTGGTGTTATTAAAGCTTCTTGGGGTGCTGGTCAATATATGGAAAATGGAGCATTACAAGCAAGAACAATAACAAGTGTTGAGTATGCGACAGCTCCAAACACATTCTTTATAGGAAAAGGTACTTTAGAAAATGTTTTAACAGGTAAAGGCTATGAAACAACTTCAAACAAAGTTACATCACTATCTAGTAGCTCAACTGATACTGAATACCCAAGTGCTAAATGTGTATATGATATAGTTGGTAATATAGAAAGTTTATTAGGTGGTATTTAATGAGTATAGCAAGTGAAATATCAAGATTACAAACAGCTAAAGCTAATATAAAGACTAGTATTGAAAATAAGGGTGTAACAGTACCAAGCGACGCTTTAATATCTACATATAATACATATATAGATAGTATATCAACAGGTGGTGGAGCTATTGAAAATGGTACACTTTCTAATTTAAAAGCTACTGAAAATATAGCAAAAGATAATTTTATCGAATTTAATAGTAAAATTAATCAAACTAGTTATATCTTTTATGCTTCTTATCCTTTTACTGATGATACAGTACTTTTAATCTACCAAATATCAGGAAGTGCCACTAAATACTTAGGTGAATATAATTATAAAACTAAAACAATGGTAAGAAGTGTCCAACTTCAAACAGCTGGAACACATAGTTTTTCTATCTATGTCCTAGATAATTATATTTTTCTAAGCTTAAGTGATGGAAGTGCTTATACATTACAGTCAGTATTTCAAATAACTAGTGATAGTTTTGTTCTATGTACAGGTAGTGGCTTTTCTTTATGGGACGACGGAAACGGAGCTTGTAAAGTTGATTTTATAAAGCCAATTCCTGAATTAGACAATGGAAACCTAAAATATTACTTTATTTCTTTTATAAGAACTTCGGCAACAAATTATCCTTATGGTTGTTTATGTTCTTTAGATACATCAAGTAATACAGTTACTAAAATAACAAGTGGTGCAGCACACAATCAATATAATGCAAGTGGTAGATATTTGAATGTTACAGCTCTTTTAAAAATTGGTACTTCTTATAAATTTCTATTTTGTAATAGCTCTAATATAGGTTTAACACCACTTACATTTTCAACAACAGGCTTTACAAGAGGTACAAATGTATTAATTACTAATTCAGGTTACTCTTCTATGCATATAATACCTTATACTGATAATAAAGTAAAAATATTTGGGTATAAAGGTAGCACATATAAAAATGCTACTTTAACAGTTAATAGTGATAATACATATACTATTGATGAAGAATGTGACTTACTTCTTCCTTATGTTTCAAATGTTGATGTAAATACAGGATACTATGGTTATACTGTCGGTGATTATACAATCAATATACTTAATTATCGAGGTTATAATACAACTTATCATAATACTTATGTTTTGGCTATAAGTAAAGGAACTACTTTAAAATATAGTACAATTTTAAATAGTAATGGTTTTTATCCAATAAATGACGCTAGTGGTACAGGACAATATGGACATAATATAAACTATAACAACAATCATTTATTTATTGGAAGTTTTAATGTTTTAACTAGAAACACAAATTTAAATATATATACATTTGCTAATGAAAAATTATATGAAGGTGACGGCACTATCAAAAAATCAGTAGATACTATTGACGGAGTATTAACTGAAAATGTTACAAGTGGTAATAATGGTGCAACTTATATCTTTTAAAATATAAAAAAGTATGTTATAATTAAAGTGTAATGTGATTTCCAAATTACGTTACACTTTCTTTAATTAGTGGTTTAAGGTATTTAAAATTAAGTATGTAACTTTACATTAACCACAGTGAAGAGCTGGTAAAGTTATATTTCTAGTGGTATAGTGCTTAATTATACCTTAATACCACATATAAAATTTAGGTGATAATATGGATAATGATATGTGGTTTAGTTATCAGCGTGTGCTTTCCTTTAATGCTTTAATCAATATTCTCATTGGTGAAAGAGGTGTTGGAAAGACTTATGGCTTTAAAGAATATGCAATAAAACATTTTCAAAAAACAGGTAAGCAATTTGTATATTTAAGAAGATATGAAAGTGATTTAAAAGAAAGCGTTGGTAATAATGTGGATATGAAGTTTTTTGAACAAGTCAAAAACATTTTTCCTGAAGCTAAATTTGAAATAAGAAAGTCAAAAAAGATTATTAAACTATTGATGAATGGTCTAGTATGTGGTTATGCTATTCCACTATCGGCTAGTGATAGTATAAAATCAGTATCTTTTGAAGAAGTCGACACTATTTGTTATGATGAATTCCAATTAAAAGAAGGTAGTAATCAACACTACTTAGCTAACGAAGTCGAAGTTTTACTTGACATCATAGAAACAATTGGAAGATTAAGAAATAATATACGCGTATTTCTTCTTGGTAATGCTATTACTATATCAAGTCCTATATTTAATTATTTTGATTTGTCGCTTCCATATAATAGTGATATTAAAACATTTAAAGACGGTTTAATTTTAGTATGTTACATTAGAAATGATAAATATAGACAAATTAAAAAAGAAACAAGATTTGGTAAACTTATTAATAATACAAGATACGGAAAGTATGCTATTGATAATGAATTTTTAACCGATAGTAAATCATTTATAGGTAAAAAATCTAAAAATGTGCGATTATATTTTATACTTACAATTGAAGGTAAACAGTATGGTATATGGCGTGACTATGTTGATTATACTATGTATATAAGTGAAGATATTGATCCAAACTGTCCTGTAGTTATTGCTCTTAGTGATTTAGACCACTCTAGCAATACAATTCTTGTCAAATCTAGGTCAAACCCTTATATTAAAAATATAATTACATATTATAAAGTTGGAAAACTTTATTTTGAAAGTCAAAAGATTAAAAATGTATTTAGAGATAATCTTTTGCGTTATATGTACTAATAACACACTCTATTGGTTTTTTTCATTCCTACGTATGCGTCTATTATTAATGTATTAAATTTTTTCAATAACTGTAAAACTTCTTTATTATACAAATGTTATTTTAGGGTGTGTTATATAGATTGAAGGGTTAAACCCTTCTTTTATTATGTAAATTTACATGTAAAATATATGTAAAAAATTTTTATTAATGTAAAGTAAATCAAAAATCACAAATTTTAAAAAATTTTTCATATTATTTCTTCCAACAAGCCCAATAATATCGCATGTGTAAAGTACAATGTAAAGTGATTTACATTTGACATAAAATCTTATATAAGTATAATAAAAGAGTACAAACGAGAAATTATACTCATTTGTACAAAGCAAAAGAAGGGAGTGAAAAAAATGGAAGTATTAAACTTCGATAGAAAGGTTAAATGTGATTGGTGTGGTCATACTGAAATATGCGCACTCACTCATTATGGAACATTACATTATAACAGATTAGTTTGTTTAGAATGTGCATTGTCAATCAATGAAAATGATAGACCATTTAGAGAAACACCATACTTTGACTTAAACAATTCAACTATTAGATTTAGAAACCTTGTGTTTGATATTACAAAAGAAAATGATGAAGAAGACGAATAGTCTTCTTTTTTAATTAAATCGTGGTATAAACTGTTAGGGTTTGTGTGGGTTTGTTAGGGTGTGTGGTTGAGGTGGTGTGTGAGGGTGTGAGGGTTGCTCTAGTGTGGTGTGCTATGGTGAAGGTGTGCTTTGGTGAGGCGACTCTAGTGAGGTGTGCTATGGTGAAGAATAC
>JAZLAK010000092.1:0-3244 GCA_045613165.1 Bacilli bacterium
ATCCCTTTGTACTTTCTTTATTTTTATAAAGTGGATTTAAGTAAGTAAATCCACCACGATAACTTTTTCTAATATCAGAATCAATTTCACTAGGTAAAATAGGGAAGTATTTATTAAAATTAGTTGAAATCTTTTTATAATTATGAAGTGCGTCACTTCCTATAGTCATTTTAGTAAGTCCTGCATTAAACATAATTTCTAATGCCCTAGCCATAATTTCTACGTCATTAGTTATATATGCTATCTCATGTTCTGTTAAAACATGTCCTTTTTCTCTTTTTGCTGTATAGTCAAGTTCTAGTTTTCTAATAGGTAAGTTAAAATCTTTTGCTATTTGTTCTACACTAAAGTTAAGTATTTTTAAAGAATCATAAATAGTTACTTTATTAGCTTTCTTTAATCCTATTTTAAAGTATATTTCTATACTATAAAATTGTCCCATATCACTTATTAATGTAGTAAATGTTTTATCAGCTCTTTCAGACTTATCTTTAATATGTGTAAATCCATTAGAGAGAAGATAGTGTATAATATATTCCCCATCAAATTTTAAGTTATGGAAATATAATACATAATTATTTTTTCCAGAACAAAATTTTATGAAGTCATCTATATTATTTCCTATTTCTACATGTGTAGGATTTCCTATTTCACATAAAGCATAAGCCCATACACGACAATCATCAGGATCAGTTGTCGTTTCAAAGTCTGCTGTAAAACTAGTCATATCCTTCAATTATTTCATCTATATTATTTACTAATTCATCAAATAAGTCTTCTGCTTGATTAGATAAATAGCTAAAATCACCAGCATTCTTTATATCATTTGCTTGAATGTATTGATCAAACATTACTTGAATTGCTTTATCAGAGTTGTATAGTTCAACAAATTCTCTAGGTGATAAACTATTTAGTTTTCTCTTTAATTCATCTACTTTTCTTTTATCTATTCCAAATCTATAACCATTTGTTTCTATCATTTCCAAATAGTTTTCTTTAAATACTAAGTCTTTATCTCTTTTAAAAGTTAGTTTGTTTGTTAATCCTTTTAATCTTTTAAAGGTATCCTTATTTACTTGTTCAAAATCTTTATTAAGAGCTTTACGTTGTCCTAATAATCCATAATAATATGGATCACCCATAGATTCAAAAGTACCAGCTTGTCTAATACCAGCTACTTTTGGATTCATGTTACGGTATTTATTTATTTGTCTTGTTAGAGAAGCTTTAGCTGATTTCTGTCTTGATTTTAATTGATTAAGTTCATATTTACTAAGCTTTACTCCACCAGTAGTAGTGATTGTTTCTTCAGCTCCACGTTCTAGGAATTTTTGATATTCTTTTAATTTCTTTTCAATAGTACTCTTTTTTGCAGTTGATGTTACGATATCTAATCTTGTAATAGGTTCTGGTAATTCTAAGTTTCTTTCTTCTTTTTGTAAACGTTTGATTTTATTGTTAAATCTTCTTACTGTTCTATCAATTTCAAGAGAAAGTTCTCTATCGTATCTTCTCATTTGCTATACCTCCAATTCTACATTATAGTATAGTTTTTCTTCAAGAAGTTCACCAAAATAGAGAACTCTAAACCCTCGCTTTTCTATTTTTCTATAAAGATTAATTAGAATCAGCTCATCAGCATAAAATGTACATCTGTATTCAGATTCCATTCTAGCAGTTTGTTCCTTTAAATACTCTTTATATATCCCCATAAACTTAGTCAAATAAAGTTTAGAGGAAAATACAAAAGTTAAGTTGTCATATTTAAAAGTGTATTCTGATTCATCTAAACTATGGTAAATTCCTCTAACAGTCTTCATAAGATATAACCTATACTAATTTTAAACTTAATGATTGTTTGCCATCTCTAGTAGGCTTTTTAACTACTTCAACCTCTACAGGTTCAGCCCATGTGTTAGGTAATCCATAGATTGCTACTATTTTATTTAAGATGTTATATATTCCATATGATCCAGTTGCATAAGTTTGTCCATCTGCGTCAAATATAATTGTTCTATATTTAGTCTTTACTTCGCCACTTTCTTCATCTTCATTTTCATAAGCTTCAATATATAAATCTTTAATTTTAATTTTTTGTCCTACGCAATCATTTAATAATAAATCACAATTTTCTAGTGCATTAAATAATTTTTTCTTTTCCTTATTGTCCTTTGCTACGATTGAGCAATAAATATTATTGTTTGTTGTTCCTTTAAATACAGTTACTTCATTATTCATAATTTTAAATCCTCCTATTTCGAATAATTATTTTACTTTTGCTAATGCTTGACTTATTACATTATAAATCACAGCTGCTGTTGACTTTTCAGTCTGAGTTGCCTTTTCTAATTGTTTTTCTGATGGTGTTTCTATCTTAACTGTGCATTTATCTTCCTCAGTTGTAGAATCACTCACAGATACAGTTAACTTAACCACTCATTAATCCCTCACTTTCTTCTAGTTATCACTAGATCCAAAGGATTAAAAAATTTAATCCCTCAAATCTAATTATAACCTTTTAAAGTAGATACACAATTATCATAACTATAACCTTGATTTACACAGTAAGTAATTGCTTTTTTATCTTGTCTATCACTCCATACTAGAAGTGGTAAAATTAATAAAAATAATATAAATGCAATAATAAATTCTTTTAAATCCTCATTCATTTTCATTTTCCTCCATCTTATCCATTGCTTTTAAAAGTCCACTGTAAAACATTGTTTTCTTATAATGTTTGTCTTGCTGTTCTGCTAATTTAAATATTCTATCTGAATCCATTGTTTCAGCAAGTTGACCATCTTTTAATAAAGTTCTAAATACTTTACCATCTTTAATCATTTTGTTTCTTTTCTTGTATAAGTCTGCTTTCATCATTTCCTCCCTTAGCTCTTCCCAGAGCATATCAAATGCAATTTCATTCATACCTGTAATCCTCCTTTATCTTTGCCTTACAATAACAATATACACCTATAGTTTTACATTGTCAACATAATTTTTTACATTTTTCCATTTTTATTTACAAATTGTAAAATGATGTAAAAGAAACACACTTGCCTAAACAAGTGCCTTTCAAAATATATCTCTAAATCAGAGAAAAATGAAAAAACATTTGAGGCTCAAAAGCAAACCTCATATATAATAATAGCATAATATGATCTAATAGTCAAGCCTTTAGCCTCCTACCATGGAGGCTTTTATGTTGGAGTGTGTAGGTTGTGTTTGGGGAATTTGGGTGTGTTTA
>JAZLAK010000093.1:0-37014 GCA_045613165.1 Bacilli bacterium
AAACATATAAATATATGGATTGGTATAATAATAGAAATATTATTTATCGTTAATATCATTGCATTGAATGGAATTAATATAGATTTAAATAACATAACAAGTATTTATGAAAATGATTTATTGTTAAGTATATTTCAATTAACTGGAATTATATTTGTGATTTGGATAGTGATAAATGTATTAACATTTATTGTAAGTTTATACTTAACTGATAGATTAGAATTACCTAGATTAAGCGATGATTACGAATAAAATAACTTATTTATAATAGGTTATTTTTTATTTTTTTAAAATTTCAAAAAAACCATTTACTAATTTATTAAAACTATGCTATACTATAATAGTAATCATAGGAGGATAGTTATTATGGCATTCGAAGGTATAAAGAAAGCTTTATTTGATGGAGATACAAAAGATAATGCTGTAGAAGATAATTTCTATACAGTTAGCAATAAACAATTAAAAGAGGAAGAAAGTAAAACTGGTAGCAAGATGATTCTTGTTGAACCAAGAGCATATAGTGAAAGTCAACAAATTGCAGATTATTTAAAAAATAGAAATTCAGTTGTTGTAAATTTAAAAAGAGTTACAAGTGATCAAGCAAAAAGATTAATTGATTTCTTAACAGGGACTATTTATGCAATTGGTGGAGATTTACAAAAATTAGGTAATGGAATATATTTATGTACTCCAAACAATGTTAACGTTCAAGGTAAGATGAGCGAAGCTGAAGAAAAAGAAAAGAAACAAACAAAATTTGATAGCGAAATAGATTTCTAAAATAGTTATTAGGATGTGATTATATGGAGAAATTTAATACAACATTCTCTGGATATAAAAAAGAAGAAGTAAACAAATTTATTGATGATGTTATTAAGCAAGTAGAATCTATGATTAATAACATGAAATCTAAAGATTTAGAGATAGAAAAATTAAAAGCTGAATTAGAACATTACAAATCTTTAGAAAGCACTTTTAATAGAGCGTTATTAGTAGCAGAAGATGCTGGCCAACAAATAAGAAATAGTGCAAGAAGCGAATCAATGCAACTTATAGAAGATGCAAAAAGAAATGCTGATAGAATAATTAATAGTGCGTTATTAGAAGCAGATACAGCAAGAAGAGATGCCGAAAGACTTAGAAGAAATGTAATTACATTCAAAAGAAGACTTAGAGATATTTTAGAAACTCAAATGAACTTAGTTGATGATATTGATAGATTAGATATGAATGAATAGACTTTAATTAGTCTTTTTTATTTTATAAAAAAGATTATAATTTAACTTTAAATTTATTAAAAAAAATGATACCATAATTAATAGTGGTGATAATGTGAACTATATAAAAGGCAAATTTAAACAATCTATATTTAAAGGCGATACAGGATATAATGTTGGTTTATTTAAAATAACTGAAACTAATGATCCTGAAATGGAAGAACTAGTAAAAAAAAGCGTAACTTTTACTGGTTATTTTGCCGATCTAACTATTGATGATACATACATCTTCTATGGTTCTTTAGTTTATCATGATAGATATGGATATCAATATAGTGTAACAAGTTATGAAAAAATAGTTCCTACTGGACATGATGCAATAATTGATTTCTTAACTAGTCCATTAATTAAAGGTTGCGGTGAAAAAACTGCGGAAAAGATAGTTAATATATTAGGTGACAACGCAATAGAAAAAATCAAAGAAAATATTAATAATTTAGATTTAATACCAAAACTTACTGATACTAAGAAAAAAAATATATATAATTCAATATTAAAATATTATGAATCAAATGAAACAATTATAAAATTAAAAGAATATGGTTTTACCATAAAAGAAAGTATGAAATTAATAAATATTTATGGTAACAGCATATTAAATATAGTAGAAAATAATGTATATAGTTTAATAGATATAATTGATTTCAAAACGTTAGATAAAATCTACTTAAATATTTATAAAGAAACAACAAACTTACGTATTTTAGCTTGTATAGTTGAAACAATGAAAAGAATAACTTTTAATAATGGAGATACTTACTCTTATAAGGATGAAATTATAAAAAGTTTATATGAGTATTTTAATATAAGTATAGATAGTACTGAATACTTTAGTATGTTATCTAATGAAGGTCAAATAGTTATTAAAGATGATAAGTATTATTTAAGAGATTATTATGAAGCAGAAATAAATATTGTTAAAAATTTAGAAGCAATAAATAGTAAAGAAGTATATCCTGAAAAGAATTTAAAAAAATATCTAAAAAAACTAGAAAGTGAATTAGATATTAAATATAACGAAGAACAAATAAATGCTATAACAAGCATATTTGAAAATAATATAACTATTATTACAGGAGGACCAGGAACAGGTAAAACAACTATAATAAATGGGATATTAAATCTATATAAAATGGTTTATAAACTAACAGATAGTGGATTAACAAACAAAGTTGCACTTATTGCACCAACTGGTAGAGCTTCTAAAAGAATGAGTGAAACAACTAATTTTGGTGCTTCTACTATTCATAGATACTTAAAATGGAATAAAGAAAATAATACATTTGGTATTAATGAATTTAACAAAAATAATCACGAGTTAGTAATAATTGATGAAACAAGTATGATAGATACGATTCTTTTTGATAGTCTTTTAAAAGGTTTAAAAAGAAATATAAAAATAGTATTTGTTGGTGATGAATATCAATTACCAAGCGTATCACCTGGATTAGTGCTAAATGATTTGATAGAATCTAATAAATTTAAACATGTAAGACTTAATAATATTTATAGACAAAGCAATAACTCTTATATACCACTATTGGCTCAAGAAATAAAAAACAAAGAATTAAGTGAGTATTTGGATAAAAAAGATGATTATAATTTTATAGAATGCAATACTAGGGATATAAAAAGAATAGTTTTAGATATTGCTAAAAAATCTTTAGATAAAGGATTAAATGATAATAATATTCAAATACTAGCTCCAATGTATAAAGGAGAAATAGGTATAGATAATTTAAATATAAACCTGCAAAATATATTTAATCCACACGATGATAATTTAAACGAAGTAGTCATTGGAACTATTACATATAGAGTTAATGATAAAGTCTTAAACCTAGTTAATGATGTAGATAAAGGTATTTATAATGGAGATATTGGTTATATTTATGATATTGATATAAATAGCAAAAGTGATTTTATTAGAATAAATTTTGATAATAATATTGTATCTTTTAAAAGAGATGAATTAGCAAGTATAAAACACGCTTATGCTATTAGCATACATAAAGCACAAGGTAGTGAATTTGATCATGTAATAATACCTATATCAAAAACTTATAGCAAGATGCTATATAATAAATTAATTTATACAGGGATATCACGAGCTAAGAAAAGTTTGATAATAATAGGTAGTAAAGAAGCATTTATATATTCAGTAGAAAATGATTATAGTAAATCTAGAAAAACCTCACTTTTAGAAATACTTACGAATAATTAGAAAAAAATTCTCCATAATATAATTAAAAGGAGAGAATATAATGAAAAAGAAATCTAAAGTAATGACTACCATTGGTATTATGGGTGCTTGTGCTGGTATAGGTATGGGTACTTATATGTATATGAAGAAGAATCAAGCTAAAGTAGAGAAAGCTATGAAAAAATATATGTCTTATCCAGAATAATGGATAAGATTTTTTTGACTTAAAATGTATACTATGATATACTAGCCAACATAAAAATAATAGTTTTATAAAACTATATTTCGTGATATAATTTATTAGTCAAGAGGTGGAACAATGAAAGATAATAAAAATATAACTAGTAGAGATATAGATTTTGCTAAATGGTATAACGATATAATTAGAGAAGCTGATCTAATAGATTATTCAAGTGTAAAAGGAAGTATGATTATTAGACCATATGGATATGCTATTTGGGAAAGTATGGTTAATGTATTAGATAAAAAGTTTAAAGAATTAGGACACGTTAATATACAAATGCCTATGTTTATACCTGAATCTTTACTTAATATAGAAAAAGAACACGTAGAAGGTTTTGCTCCTGAAGTTGCATGGGTTACACATGGTGGAGAGAATAAGTTAGATGAAAGAATGTGTGTAAGACCTACAAGTGAAACTTTATTCTGTGATCATTTTAAAAAAGTTATTAAAAGTTATAGAGATTTACCTTTATTATATAATCAATGGTGTACTATTGTTAGATGGGAAAAAGAAACTAGACCATTCTTAAGAAGTAGAGAAATATTATGGCAAGAAGGTCATACTATGCACGCAACAGAAGCAGAAGCAAGAGAAGAAACATTAAGAATGTTTAAAGTTTATGAAGATTTCCAAAAAAACTATTTAGCGATACCTGTTATAGTGGGAAGAAAAAGTGAAAAAGAAAAATTCGCTGGTGCTGAAGAAACTTATACTATTGAAGCTATGATGTATAATGGTGTTGCGCTACAAAACGGAACAAGTCATTATTTTGGTCAAAAATTTGCAAAAGCTTTCGATATTAAATTTTTAAATAAAGAAAATAAATGGGAATATCCATATCAAACAAGTTGGGGAGTTACTACTCGTATGATTGGCGGTTTAATAATGGTTCATAGTGATGATTATGGTTTAGTATTGCCTCCAAATATTGCTCCAATTAAAGTATCTATTGTTCCAATAAAAGAAACAGAAAAAGTTATAGAAACAATTAAATACTTCGAAGATGGATTGAAAGCTAACGATATTACATTTGTAACTGATAATAGTGATAAGTCTCCTGGATATAAATTTGCCGAAAGCGAAGTAAAAGGATATCCAATTAGATTAGAAATAGGACCTAGAGATTTAGAAAACAATCAAGTTACATTAGTAAGACGTGATACAAGAGAGAAAATCACTTTAGAAAAAAGTGATGCAATAAATAAAATCAAAGATTTACTTATTGAAATCCAACATAACCTATATAACAAAGCTTTAGAAAGAAGAAACACAATGTTATATAACAATGTTAGAACTTATGAAGAATTAGCTGATATAGCTAATAATAAACCTGGTTTTGCCTTAGTAAACTGGTGTGGTGAAACTGCATGTGAAGACAAAATTAAAGAAGATTTAGGTTTAAAATCACGTTGTATACCATTTGGACACGAAGATAGTGATGGCAACTGTGTTGTTTGTGGTAAACAAGGGAAACATAAAATTTATTTTGGTAAACAATATTAAAATTAAGTTACTCCAATGGAGTAATTTTTTATTGAAAAAATACTCATAATATAATATACTTATTAATAGAGAGTAGGAAAATATATGAATAAAACAAAAACAATATATTTTTTAAGTGCTGTAGTATTAATTATAGGATGTTACGCACTAAACTTGAGTTATAGTTTATTCGTTCAAACTGAAGATAAAGAAATAGTTAATGCAACTGTTCCTAGTTTATTATATAATTTAGAACAAGAAGAATTCTTAATAAAACCAAACGAAAAAACTATTATTACATTAAATGTTAATAACGTAGGAAACGCAAATATAAATTATGGTATCTTATTAGATGAAACTAATTTAAATGAGAATATAAAAATAGAGTTAGTAGATATTGAAAATAATAATATGACTGGAAATTTAAAAGCCAATAGTAAAGGCTTTGTTAAATTGTATATTGAAAATAATCAAGAAATAGAACAAACATTAAAATTTAAATTAGAAGCTACATACGAAACGTTGAATTTTGATACAAGTAAATATATATCTAATACTAAAATAGATATTGAAAATAAATATAAAATAAAATTAAATGACAATATTTTATTAGATAATAGAATAATTAAAACAGAAGAAAATTCACAACTTTATAAAACTATTGATGATTATGGAGAAACATGGTATTTTAAAGGTGAACAAAATCATAACTACATCTCTTTTGCTAATCATATTTGGAGAGTAGTTAGAATTAATGGTGATAATACAATTCGTTTAATACTAAATGATGTATTAGAAAATAAAACTGTATTTAATAATGTTAATACAAACGCTATAGGTTATATGTATGGAAATACAATAGATGGCAATGGACTTATACAATATAATACATACAGCAGTACAGTAAAAGAACTAGTAGATAAATTTTATGAAACTAATTTAAAAGAAAATTTTGATGAGTTTTTAGCAGATACAATATTTTGTGGAGAAAATATCGATTTAACAAATGTAAATGATTTAAACCTTAAATGTGATGAAGGGGTTATCGAGAATAAAAATCGCTATACATCAAAATTAGATGAAATTGATTTAATTAATAATGTAAGTATTAACAATGATTTAACTTATCCGATTGCATTATTATCTCGAAAAGAAATATTGTTAGCAGAATATAAAGATCAAGAAGAAAATATAGTTAGTTACTTAAACGATTTAGAATTAGATGATAATTGGTGGACACTGGCGCCTACAGAAGCAGAATATAATAAAGAACTTTATGTTAGACCTGTAATTAATTTAAAATCAAATGTATTAATAAAATCAGGTAATGGTACAATAGATAATCCATATGAGATAATATTAGAGAAAGAATCAAGCGAAACGCTTGACTAAAATAGTAAAATAAAGTAAAATACTTACATATTCTTATTCAAAGAAAAGTAGAAAAATAATATTTATTAAAGAGAGAGTTTGGTTGCTGAAAAAACTTATAAATTTATTTTTTGAAGACACTTTGTATTATATAAGAAACGTGTTATTACGTTAAAAATTAAAGAGAGTACACTTGTAAAGTAAGGTGGCACCGCGGGAATTTTCTCGTCCTTACGATTCTCAAGTGTTTTTTATTTAGAAAGAGGGATTATAATGATAACAAAACCAAAAGGAACTTATGATGTTATAGGAACAGATGCAAAAAAACGTAAATATGTATGTGATGTAATTGATGCTATATGCGAAAAATATAATTACACTTATATAGAAACACCAATCTTTGAGGCTAGCGAATTATTTCATAGAAGCGTTGGAGAAACAAGTGATATTGTAACTAAAGAAACATATGACTTTATAGATCGTGGTAATAGAAATGTAACTCTACGCCCAGAAGGTACAGCAGGTGTTGTAAGAAGTTTTATAGAAAATAAAATGTATGGAAATATGAGTGAACCTATTAAAGTTTATTATAACGGACCTATGTTTAGATATGAAAGACCACAAAGTGGTAGAACTAGACAATTTACTCAATTTGGTATAGAACTAATCGGTACTGATGATGTCATGAGCGATGCTGAAATAATTAGTTTAGTGTATAATACTTATAAATTATTAGGCATAAATATAAAAATTCAAATAAATAGTTTAGGAGATACAGAATCTCGTGATAATTATAGAAAGGCTTTAATTGAATACTTTAAACCACATATGAACGAATTATGTGAAGATTGTAATAATAGATTAGAAAAAAATCCATTAAGAATATTAGATTGTAAAATAGATGCTGATAGTGATTTAATGAAAAATGCTCCAAAAACAATAGATTATTTAAACGAATCTAGTAAAGATAGATTTAATAAGCTACAAGAATATTTAGAATTGATGGAAATCGATTATGAAGTTAATACTAAATTAGTTAGAGGTTTAGATTATTATAATCATACAGTTTTTGAAGTAGTAGGGGATATTCCTGAATTTGGTAGTCAAAATGTACTAGGCGGTGGCGGAAGATACAACGGTCTAGTAGAACAATTAGGTGGACCTAGTATTCCAGCAGTAGGATTTGCAATGGGATTAGATAGAACTATTCTTGCTATGGAAACATTAGGAGTGAATTTCAAAGTTAGAGATAATATAGATATATTCATTATGTATGGTAATGAAGAAGAAAAAGAAACTGCAACTTATTTATTACAAGATTTACGTATGAATGGTTTTGTTTGTGAAACTGACTATATGGGTAAAAGTTTTAAAAATCAATTTAAATCAGCTGATAGATTTAATAGTAAATATTTAATTATATTAAATAGCGAAGATATAGCAAATTATCAAGTTAAATTAAAAGATAACGAAACAAAAGAAGAAGAATTAGTTAATATTAATGATTTAATAGATCATTTAGATATGAAAATTTAAGGGTGAGATTATGGATATAAAAGAGATATTAAAGAATAAAAAAATAGGAGATAAAGTAACTGTTAGTGGATGGATAAGAAATCATAGAAAACAAGCTAAATTTGGTTTTATCGATTTAAATGATGGTACTTGTTATAACAGTTTACAAGTAGTTTATAATGATGATTTAGATTGTTTTGAAGAATTAACTAAATTAAAATTAGGTGCTGCTATAACAGTTAATGGAACAGTTATAGAATCTCCTGCAAGCGGACAAGATGTAGAATTAGAATTAGAGAGTTTTGTTTTGGAAGGTGATTGTGATGATGATTATCCATTACAAGCAAAAGGGAGACCTACAAGAGAATATTTAAGAGAAATAGCATATTTAAGACCAAGAACTAATCTATTTAGAGCGGTTTTTAGAATTAGAAGTGTTGCAGCATATGCTATACATAAATATTTCCAAGAAAACGGATTTGTTTATTTTCACGCTCCATTAATTACAGCAAGTGATTGTGAAGGTGCTGGAGAAATGTTTAGAGTTACTACTCTAGATCTACAAAGAGTTGCTTCATCAGGAAAAGTAGAAAATGATAAAGACTTTTTTGGAAAAGAAGCAGCATTAACTGTAAGTGGACAATTACAAGCAGAAACTTTCGCTTTAGCTTATAAGAAAACTTATACATTTGGACCTACATTTAGAGCTGAAAATTCAAACACTAAAACTCATGCAAGTGAATTCTGGATGATAGAACCTGAAATGGCTTTTACTGACTTAAATGGCGATATGGAAATTATGGAAAGTATGTTAAAATATGTAGTTCAATATGTTTTAGATAATGCTAAAGAAGAAATAGAATTCTGTGATAAATTCGTTGAAAAAGGTTTAATTGAAAAATTAACTAAGTTAGTAAACAGTGAATTTACTAGAATTACTCATAAAGATGTTATAACTCTTTTAAAAAATGCTGATGTTAAATGGGAATTTGAGCCTGAATATGGTGAAGATATCGCTAAAGAGCATGAAAAATATATTACAGAATACTTTAATGGACCAGTGTTTATAACAAATTGGCCTAAAGATATTAAAGCATTCTACATGAAACAAAATGAAGATGGAGAAACTGTTGCAGCAGTAGATCTAGAAGTTCCAGGAGCTGGAGAATTAATGGGCGGAAGCCAAAGAGAAGAAAACTATGAAAAATTAGTTGCACGTATGAAAGAACTAGATATGGATGAAAAATCTTTAGAATGGTACTTAAATTTAAGAAGATTTGGTGGATGTACTCATTCAGGATTTGGAATGGGATTTGAAAGATTACTTATATATCTAACTGGAGTAGAAAATATAAGAGATGTTATACCATATCCTAGAACTCCAGGAAATTGTGAGTATTAACACTATATATAAAAAGTTATTGATATAAACTATAGATATTGTTATAATTAAATTCAGGAACATTGAGTTGTTGGGTGTCTACCTCTTACTCAAATAGAGAGGAGGTTTGATAAGAATGAATAAAAGAGTCTTTGTAATAGAAGTTCTCAAATATTTATCTATCATTTTATCGCTCCTTATCATTATGATAATAGCCATAAAAAAATGACACTTAAGCATTTAGCTTAAATGTCTCAACCAATTTGGGTAGACATTCAACATGAAAAAACTGAATGTTCCCTTTTTTATTATATGAAGTTTCGCTTCATAAATACATTATAACATAATTCTTTCTTTATATCAAATTAATAAAGGAGTATGTTATGAAAAAAATATTTAATAATGAAATAAATGAAACTTATATTAATCAAACAATTGAATTAACCGGATGGGTTAATCGTGTTAGAAATTTAGGTGGATTATTATTTATAGATTTAAGAGATAGAACCGGTATTATTCAACTTGTAGTTAATCCTGAAAATGAATTCTACGAAACTGCTACCAACTTAAAAAATGAATATGTTATAAGAGTTTCTGGTAAAGTAGTTGAAAGAATTAGTGCGAATGAAAAAATAGATACAGGTAAAATAGAAGTAATAGTAGAAAATTTAACAGTTTTAAATAAATCTAATGAAACACCATTTCAAATTATTGATGATGTAAATTCTACTGAAGAAACTAGATTAAAATATAGATATTTAGATATAAGAAGACCATCATTAACAAATAATTTAGTTTTAAGACACAAAATAACTATGTCTATTAGAAATTATTTAGATAAGTTAAACTTCTTAGAAGTTGAAACACCAATACTTTGTAAAAGTACACCAGAAGGTGCTAGAGACTATTTAGTACCATCACGTATTTTTAACGGAAAATTCTTTGCATTGCCTCAATCACCTCAAATCTATAAACAATTATTAATGGTTGGAGGAATTGAAAGATATTTCCAAATAGCAAAATGTTTTAGAGATGAAGATCTACGAGCAGATAGACAACCTGAATTCACACAAGTAGATGTTGAAATGAGTTTTGTTGAAGAAAACGACGTAATGACTCTATGTGAAAATCTAGTTGCAAATGTATTTAAAGAAGTACGCGGTATAGATATTAAATTACCATTACTACGTATGAAATATGATGATGCAATAAATATGTATGGTAGTGATAAACCTGATTTAAGATTTGATATGCATATAAATGATATAACAAATATATTTGAAAATACTAATTGTGAATTCTTAAAAAATACTATTGAAACTAACGGAATTATTAACGCTATAGTAGTAAGAAATTTAGCTGATAAATATTCTAGAAAAGAAATAGATAAATTAACTGATTATGTTAAAAAATACAAAGCTAGTGGATTAGCTTACATTAAATATGGTGAAGAAATTACCGGAAGTCTAGTAAAATCATTAAGTGAAGAAGAAATAAATGCTATCAAAGATAGTTTAGGTGTATTAGATAATGATATTGTATTTATAATAAGTGGAAAGAAAAATATAGTTAAAACATCTTTAGGAGCATTAAGATGTAAAGTTGCTAAAGATAATAACTTAATAAAACAAGACGATTACAAACTTCTATGGGTAACAGATTTTCCTTCATTTGATTGGAGCGAAGAAGAAAATAGATTTATGGCATGCCATCATCCTTTTACAGCACCAAAAGATGAAGATATTGAAAAACTATTAACTGATAAAGCAAATTGTTATTCTAAAGCCTACGATATCGTAATTAATGGATATGAAGCTGGTGGTGGAAGCATAAGAATTCATGATGAGAATGTACAAGAAAAAATGTTTGAAGCTTTAGAGTTGACTAAAGAAGATATAAATGAAAAATTCGGTTTCTTTGTAGATGCTTTAAAATTTGGTACACCTCCGCATGGTGGTTTCGCATTAGGACTTGATAGATTAACAATGTTATTAGCTGGTACTGAAAATATAAGAGATGTAATTGCATTCCCTAAAACAGCATCTAGTAGCGATTTAATGAGCGAAGCTCCAAATAATGTTGATGAATACCAATTAAAAGAATTAGGAATAGAAATAAGCGGTGACAAAAATGAGTAAATTTACAAAAGAAATGATTGATAATTATGCAGATAAACTACTTATTGGATTAACAGAAGAAGAAAATGAAACAGTTTTAAATGAATTTGAAATAATCGAAGCACGTATGAATTTAATAAATGAAATAGAAGGCTTAAGCGAAGTTGAACCAATGCATTATCCATTTACTATTGAATCAAAACCACGTGATGGTAAAGAAATAAAGAATGATAATGTAGAAGACCTACTTAAAAATAGTGATAAAGTAAGCGATAGAGAAATAGAAGTTCCAAAGGTGGTGGGATAATGGACTCAGTAATATTAGATTTACATAATAAATTAAAAAACAACGAAATCACAAGCGAAGAACTTATTAAAGAAACTTTAGAAAAATCTAAAAATATACAAAACGACTTAAATCCATTTGTCACTATTTGCGAAGAAACAAACATTCCTAAATCAATTGATAATGTACTATCAGGAATACCTTATGTAGCAAAAGATAACTTATCTACAAAAGATATTTTATCTACAGGAAGTAGCAATACTTTAAAAGATTACGTTCCATTTTTTGATGCAACTGTTATAGAAAGATTGAATAAAAAGAACGCATGTTTAATTGGTAAAAGTGCTATGGACGAATTAGGACTAGGTGGTACAGGTACTACTTGTCATACTGGCGTCACAAAAAATCCTTGGGACAAAACAAGAATAACCGGAGGATCAAGTTCTGGTTCTGCTTGTTTAGTTGCAAGCGGTGTCGTTCCATTTGCATTGGGAAGTGATACAGGCGATTCAATTAGAAAACCAGCTGCATATTGTGGTATCGTTGGATACAAACCAACTTATGGTGCAATAAGTAGATTTGGATTATTTCCTTTCGCATCTAGTTTAGACCATGTTGGCGTTTTAACAAGAACTGTTAAGGATGCTGCTATAGTAGTTGACAATGTTGTTGGTATAGATGAGAATGATATGACTTCTATAGACTTAAAATCAAACTTAACTGAATCTTTAACAAACAATATAAGTGGTAAAAAATTATTTTATATAAAAAATATGCTTGATATAAACAATTATGAAAATCCTAGCGATGATCTAAAAAATATAATAAATGAATTTAATAAAACTATTGAATTAGCACGTTCTTTAGGCGCAACTGTGGATAGTGTTGAATTTGATCAAAATTTATTGAATGCAATTTTTCCAATATATCAATGTATTTCTTGCGCAGAAGCTACAAGTAATGATTCTAACTTAACAGGAATAATATTTGGGCCTAGAGGTGAAGGCGAGAATTATATTGATATGATTAAAAATCATAGAACTAATGGATTCTGTTCTTTAATAAAAAGACGTTTCATAATAGGCTCATATGTATTACAAAAAGAAAATCAAGAAAAGTATTTCTTAAATGCAAAAAGAGTTAGAAGATTATTAGTAGAAAAATTTAATGAATTATTTAAAACTTATGATGCTATGATTATGCCTGCTGCCGGATCAATTGCACCAAAAATAGATAGTATCAACGAAGTAATTAATGGTACAGGTTCGATGCAAGAAGTATTAGAAAATTATATGGCAATCGGTAACTTTGGCGGATATCCTAGTATAACAATTCCAAATGGCTTTGTTAGTGGTATGCCTATAGGAATAAACTTAACTGGAGCAGTTTATGAAGATGCGAATGTACTTAATATTGCTTATACATTAGAAAGTAATATGAATTATAGAAATCAAATAGCAAAGGAAGTGGAATAATGGAACTTATACCTGTAATAGGTTTAGAAATGCACGCTGAGATGAAAAGTACAACAAAAGTATTCTCACCAGCAGAAAACACTTATAACGACATTTCTAACCTACATGTTAATAAAATAGATATGGCTTTCCCTGGTATACTTCCTCTTGTTAATATGGAATGTATGGAAAAAGCAATTGAAATGGCTCTAATTCTAAATTGTAATATTCCTAAAATATTTATGTTTGATAGAAAAAATTATTATTATCCAGATTTACCAAAAGGTTACCAAATAACTCAATTCAATAAACCAATTGGTACAAATGGTTATTTAACTATTGATGTAGATGGCGAAGAAAAAAAAGTAGAAATATTAGATATTCATTTAGAAGAAGATTCAGCATCTTTAGACCATTACTCATACTTTTCGCTAATCGATTATAATAGAGCGGGTGTTCCTTTATTAGAAACTGTTTCAGCGCCTTGTATACATTCTAGTAAAGAAGCAGTAGCATTCTTAGACACAATGAAAAATATATTTAGATATACTGGAATAAGCGATGCTGATATAAAAAGAGGACAAATAAGATGTGATGTTAACGTATCAATGATGGAAAAAGGTTCTAGTGAATTTGGTACTAAAGTAGAAGTTAAAAATGTAAATAATATTGCAAATGTTGCAGCAACAATTGAATATGAAATAAAAAGACAAACCGAACTTATTTCAGCTGGAAGAAAAGATGAAATAGTACAAGAAACTAGAAGATATGATGAAGCAACGAATACAACAATTTCAATGCGTAGCAAAGCTGATGCTATAGATTATAAATACTTTGTAGAACCAAACATCCCTCCTTTTAATATAAGTGATGAATTAGTTGAAGAAATTAAATCAAGAATACCAGTTTTACCAAACGAAAAGAAATTAAAATATATTAATGAACTTAATTTAAGTAGCATAGAAGCCAATATAATTGTTAAAGATAAAGAAGTAAGTGATTATTTTGATAAATTAATTGAATTAGGTACAGATATTAAACTAAGTACTAACTGGGTTATTAATCAAGTAACTGATTACATAAATAACAATGATATAAACATAAGTGAATTATATTTAAATCCTGAAAGATTAAAATATATTATTGATCAAGTAATTAGTAATAAAATTAGTAATAAACAAGCTAAAGAATTATTTTCTAAATCATTAGAATTAAATCGTGAACCTAGCGAGCTAATTAAAGAACTAGGTATGGAACAATTAAATGATAGTGATGAATTAAGAACATTGATAATTAGTCTACTTGATAATAATAAAACACAAGTAGAGGAATACAAAAATGGTAAAACTAATATGTTCCAATTCTTTGTAGGACAAGTAATGAAAGAAACAAAAGGTAAAGCAAATCCAGTAATGGTTAAAGAAATTCTAACTGAAGAAATAAGCAACAGATAATGTTGCTTATTTAGTTTGACGTTTATATATAAAAGTAATATAATAATTTTTACAGGTGATAAAATGCAAACGATCAAAGAGTTGAAAAGCATTATTGAAAATCAAATAAATGAATACAATAACATTTTTATAACTTTTCATAATTGTTCAGATATTGATGCTATTGCGTCTGCACTGGGCTTAAGTTGTATATTAAAAAAATTAGATAAAGAACCTTTTATAATATTAAATGAAAATTATAGTGAATTAGAAAGCGGAGTAAAAAAAATTATAGATAACGAAACAAGAAATTATAATCTAATTTCTTTAAATGAATATAACGAAATAAAAAGTAGCGATGATTTATTAATAGTATTAGATGTTAATAAAGAAAAACAAATTTGCTGTAAAGATTATATTAAAGAATTTAAAGATGTAATTATTATCGATCACCATAAAGAAGATGAAGGTACAATAGCAACAAAATATAAATACATAAAAGAAGTTTCTAGCACTAGTGAAATAATAATTGAATTATTAAATTTATTTAAAGTAAAAATAAAAGAAAATTTAGCAAATTATTTAATGGCAGGTATATATTTAGACACAAATAAATATTCCTTTAATTGTTCATATAGAACCATGGAATTAATATCTAAATTATTAAAAAATGGTGCTGACTCTAAAAAAATTAATGAATTATTTGAAGTTGATTTTTTTAGTGATAGAAAAATACAAGAATTAATTAGCAAAGCAACTTTTATTGCGGAAAATATAGCAATATGCATTGCTGATGAAAATGTTAGATATACTAAAGCTGAACTAGCTAAAGCAGCTGACTATTTATTACACTATAAGATAGATGCAGTTTTTGCCGCTGGATTTATAGACGATGAAATAATATCGATAAGCGCTAGAAGTAAAGGGGAAATTGATGTTAGTGACATTATGAAAAATTTAGGTGGTGGAGGCCATATTTATTCTGCTGCTACAGAACTTAAAAATATAGATTTTAATGACATTAGTAAAAAGTTAGAATTAGCTTTAAAACCAATATCTAAAAATGATGAAAAAAAATAAACGAACAAAAATAATGTTCGTTTTTATATTAAAGAAGATATTTATCAAAGAATTTTGCTATACCTTCATCATCGTTAGTATTTGTAACATATGTAGCTATACCCTTAATTTCGTCTAAAGCATTTCCCATAGCAATTTTTATACCACACGCATTAAACATATCTATATCATTTATGCTATCTCCAAAACATATAGCATCATTAGAATCAATTTTTAATTCTTTCAATAAAAATTTTATAGCATTACCTTTATTTACATTAATTTTTACAATATCAAACCAATGATTGCCATTATCTTTATTTTTTAAATAATCATGCGAATAATTTATAACATTAGTATTTTTTAAATCTTTGATTATTTCTTCTAATTCTCTCATATTATTATAATTCGAATCCGCTATAACTACTTGAAATATATTTTCATTTTCTAAGAAATCTATATTATCTACAAAAACTTTAGAATCAGGTCTCAATGTATATTTATTTGCATATCTCTCACTTATAGTGTTAATAACAATAGATAATTTATTACTTTCGCAATAATTCCATAAATATTTAACCTCTAAAAAATTCATTTTATCTTCAAATATATTTATTTTATTTTCATAATCGTATATTTCAGCACCATTTGATGATATAGCATACTTGGCTCCAGTCAACTCTTTTAAATATTTGCATACATAAGTATTTGTTCTGCCAGAACATAATACTATCTCTATACCATTTTCATGTGCTTTCCTTAATGTTTCAATCGTATTTTTAGTTAATTCTTGTTTACTATTAGTTAATGTTCCATCTATATCAAAGAAAGCTATTTTTCTATCTAATTTACCCTTCATTCATTACCACATCCATTATATATTATATAAATTAAATATTTTAATTGCAATAAATTAATAAATGTGGTACTATTGACTTGCTTAGTTTTTAAAGAAAAAGATATTTGGAGGTAAAATGGGAATATCGAAAAGTGATCTTATGCTTGAAAACAAAAAACTTGAAAGTACTATTGATATTATAAGAAACGAAATATCAAATCTTAGTACAGATCTTTATGATAAGGAAACTAAATTACGAGAGTTTCAAACAATGATGTGGGATAATAGGGCAGAACTAGACCCAGCTGAAATGAAAACATTACGTACATCTAATGATATGGAAGTATTCTTTCTTGAACAAAAGGCTAAAAAGTTCAAGAAATTATACCAAATACAAAATAAACCTTATTTTGCAAGAATTGATTTTGATGGTAACGAAGGGAAAAATGAAGTTTATATTGGTATAACAAATGTAGAAAAAGACTTGAATTATTATGTATATGATTGGCGTAGCCCAATTTGTTCTATGTTTTATGACTTTGGTGTCGAAGATGCCTTCTATATTGCACCAGAAGGTAGAATTGAGGGCAAAATAACATTAAAAAGACAATATCAAATAAAAGACGCTAAACTAGACAATGTATTTGACACTACTATTAATATAGATGACGATGTATTACAAAATGTTTTAAAAGAAAATAGTGGCGAACATATGAAAAATATTGTTAATACTATTCAAAAAGAGCAAAACTTAGTTATCAGAGATGATAAAACCAATAATTTAATTGTTCAAGGTATAGCTGGTAGTGGCAAAACAAGTGTAGCATTACATAGAATAGCTTATTTACTTTATAAAATAGAATATTTAAATAGTAATAATGTACTTATATTCTCTCCAAACAATATATTTCAAGAGTATATATCAAACGTATTACCAGAACTTGGTGAAGACAACACTTTAATAACTACATTTCACGAATTTGCATCAACTTACATAAAAGAATATTGGAGAGTAGAACCATACTCAATGTTTTTAGCAAGATACTATAAAAACGAGTATCAAAATAATGATTTAATAAAATTTAAACTTAGTGATGAAATAGTACCTATCCTAGAAAATTATGCAAATACTATAACTAATCTTTGTAGTTTCACCAAAGATATAGAATATAAAGAAACTATAATTGATAAAAATGAATTAAATGATTTATTAAAATCTAGATATGACAAATTTAACTTATTTGTAAGATTTGATTATATTGCTGAAAAACTAAATAATAGATATTTCAAAGGCAAAAAACAAGATCAAGTTAGGATAAAATCTCTATTACTAAAATCAATAAATGTTACAACAAATTTAAAAGATATTTATAAAGAATTTTTTGATAGTCAAGAATTCTTAAATGCATACAATGGATATTTTAATAGAAATGAAAATCTTAAAAATTTAAACAAAAAAGTATTAAATTACGAAGATGCTAGTTTATTTATATACTTAAAATTCTTACTAACTGATATACCATATAAAGTAAGTACAAAATTAGTAGTAATCGATGAAGCACAAGATTATACCTACCTACAATATAAAATCATTAAAATGCTATTTAAAAACGCTAATTTTACTATATTAGGAGATATAAACCAAACTATTAATCCATTCTATAAATATGATAATTTAAATATACTAAACTCTATATTTAATAATGGTACAAAATATATAGAACTTACTAAAACATATAGATCTAGTAAAGAAATAATAGATTACAGCAACAAAATATTATCTCTTGATCATACATGTGCAGTAAGAAGAGAAAATAACATACCAGTTAAGGAGTATAATGATTTAGATCATAAATTATTAATTGAAGAAATAAATAGATTAAAAAGTAAATATAATAATTTAGCTATAATAACAAAAAGTATAGATGAAGCTAACAGTATTTACCAAAATATTAACGAACATATAGAAAATATAAATTTAGTAGACATAGATACCGAGAACTTTAATAAAAACTTGATAATTATTCCAGCATATGCAGCAAAAGGATTAGAATTTGATTCAGTAATTATCATAAATAATTTTAATAAAGATAAGTATTTGTATTATGTTGCTGTAACTAGAGCACAACATGAACTAATAATATTTAATTCGACAAATTAAATAATCAGTTCTCAATATAATATTAGTGGTGATATTATATGAGAACTTTTTATGTGTTTAAATTAAATAAAAATTACATAACTCCAGCTAAAAAAGAACCTTATAATATCTATATACTCTTAAATAGTATATATACATATAAAAGAAACGACATAAATATTCCATTTAATTTATTTAAAGAAATATGCATTCCAATAAATAGAGATTTTTTTAATAAATATTTTTATGATAAATTAAAAAGTAACGAAGGATATACAAAGTTTAAAAGTATACATATGTATCATGATTATTTTACTGGGGAAGATAGTAAAATGATAGTTAATATAAGTCATATAAAAATAAAATCAAATATTGAGGAAAATATCTTTATAACAAATTTAATAGATGGACTTTTTATATGTGATTTTAAAAATAGTATATGTTATTTTTGTAATAAAAGTTATGATAGTAGAGTAGGATCTAAAGTGGTATAAAGAATAATTTCTTGTATATCTTAAGATTATTTAGTATAATTGAATGGAGGAGTGATGATAATGTTACAAGATATATTATTAGTACTTGTTGGATTAATTATTGGTGCTGTAGCAGGATTTTTAATCGCTAAAAGTTATATGCAAAAATATTTCAAGAAAAACCCACCAATAAATGAAAAAATGATAGAAACTTTAATGAGTGGTATGGGAAGAAAACCAAGTCAAAAACAAGTAAAACAACTAATGCAACAAATGAACAAAATGATGTAATATGAAGTTAGATTTAAATTATTTAAATAGATTTAGTAAAATTAATATAGATGAGGATATTTCTTTAGATGGTGAATATTATAAAAATACTGAAATTAGAGATTTAAAAGATATTCATGTGTCTGGTATAGCGGAAATAGATTTTGAGGATAATATTAATTTAGAACTAAATATAAAAGGATTAATGATTTTACCATGTGCAGTCACATTACAAGATGTAGAATATGAATTCGAAACAGATATTGAAGAAAGTATAGGGAAATTCGAAGAAATTTATAAAAATAACAAAAATACACTTGAAATATCTTCAATTTTATGGGAGAATATTGTATTGGAAATTCCCATTCGTGTTGTGGCTGAGTGTGTAAAACCTTCCAACACATCTGGGGATGGATGGGAATTAATTAGCGAATAACGAGGAAGGAGTGATAATATGGCAGTTCCATTTAGAAGAACTAGTAAAACTAAAAAGAGAATGCGTCGTACACATTTAAAGAAAGAATTACCAGGAATGACTACTTGTACAAAATGTGGTGCAGCTATAAGACCTCATAGAGCTTGTACTGAATGTGGTAATTATAAAGGAAAAGAAGTAATTAAAGTTTCTAAAAAAGAAAACGAATAATTAAAAGCCCAATAAAAGGCTTTTTTATTTTTTTAAAGGGGGATATATATGAGATTAAGAGAACATAATATAGAAATCTTAAATTCATTAAGAAAAACAATAGTAGATAATAATTTATCTAACCCATTATTAGTTTCAAGCAATAAAGAATATGCAGATAATTTAAAATCGCAAAAAAGAATAATGTATATTGGACAAGAAACGAATGGTTGGGAACTAAAAGATAACATAGATAGTATTGAAGAATGTTATTTAAACTTCTTATATAATGGCGCTTCTAATAGAGAATTTTGGAGATTTTTAAAATTAATACGTAATAAAGAAGAGATAAGTTTAAATGATATAATTTGGTCTAATGCATTAATATGTGGTAGATACGAAGAAAAGGGTACTCCAATAACTACTGATTTATTAGAAGAAAAAAGTTTAGATAATTTAAAGTTCTTATATGATTTATTTAATCCTAATATGATAGTTATGGTTACAGGGCCAAATAATCCATATTATGAAATAATACAAGAGTTCTTAAAACATATAAATTCATCACTAATAAATTTATATCCTACAACAAAAGATATGTTATTAATTGATGAAACAAAAAATATACATTATACATACCATCCAAATTATTTGAATAGAAGAGGTAAGTTATTAGAATTATCAAAAATAATAAATTCATATTACATAAAATAAATTTAAAAAATGCATTTTTAGTATTGCAAACTTAACTTTTATATGATATATTAATAATGCATTTGTGATGGCGGTGTAGCTCAGTTGGCTAGAGCGACCGGTTCATACCCGGTAGGTCGGGAGTTCGACCCTCTCCGCCGCTACCATTTGAAATTAACTAGAGCAATCTAGTTTTTTTATTTGTTATAACAAAAAAACATTGAGTAATTTAAACTCAATGCTTTTTTATATTTTAAATGAACCTTTATCGATTATTTTTATTAATTTTTTGTCTTCCGTTTCAGCAACGACTTCTAGATCGTCAGTGCCAATCATAAAGTCTACATGTGTTTTACTAAAATTCATACCAACTTCTTCTAAAGTTTTATCTGTTTTAATACAATCTAAGAAACCTTCACCTAATGCTAAGTGACAACTAGCATTTTCATCGTATAAAGTTTCATAAAATAACACTCCAGATTTACTAATAGGCGAATTAACATCAACTAATGCAACTTCTCCTAAATAGTCACCATTTTCTATTTCAATGATACTTTTTAATATTTCTTTGCCTTCCTCAGCATCATAATCAACAACTTTACCGTTTTCAAATCTTAACCAAAAATTATTGATTAAAGAACTATTATAAATTAATGGCTTAGAAGCATAAACGATACCATTCGCTGTATATTTATTTGGAGTGGTAAATATTTCTTCACTAGGCATATTAACTATTATAGGCATATCATCTGTTGAATGTCCTCCAGCCCCACACCAAACATTATCAGTAAAACCAATTTCAAAATCAGTTCCTAGTTTATTCTTATACATTAACTTTTTAATCTTCAAAGCATTCATTTTTTCTGTAACTAGTTTATTCATTTCAATTTTCTTATCCCAAGCTTCAATCGGATTTGGGGTATTAACTAAACACATTTCAAATATCAAATTCCATAAATCTTCTTTAGGAGTAGGCGAGTTAGGTAAAACTTTTTTAGCCCATCCTAAAGTAGACACTGATGATATACACCAAGGGACTTCATATTTTAGTTGTCTCTCTTTATATAAAGGTCTTGAAGTTCTAAATAATTTACCAGTATAAGCAATTTTATCTTTATCTATATCAGACATGATATCAGGATCATCGCCATATAACATTAAGAAAGCAGCATCTTTCTTAGCATATTCATCAAAAATTGATTTATTAAATAACTTAGAATCTGTTAATTCCTCATTTGTTAAATGTTTTAATTCTTCATGTTTTAAAACATCATCAGTAAAATCAAAATGAATATCTTTTACTCCAGCCTCCAATGCAGTAGTAGCAACAATTCTAACAAAATCAATACATTCTACAGGTGCTGAAATCAAAAGTGGTTGATTCGGTTTAACAGATAAACATCTATTAACTAATAAATCAGCATATTTTTTAAAATTTTCATTCACATTAATCTTCTCCTTAAAAATATTATCTCAATATATTTATATTTTTTCAATAATTAGTCATTATATGTGTTTAAAGTTATCCGTTTATTTTTTACTTCTATTAAACCTTCTTCTTTTAAATTCTTTAATTCTCTATACATTGCTGATCTATCTATAGCTAAATAATCTGCTAAATCTATATAATTATATGGTAAATATATAACTCTAGAATTATTTTTTCTAGACATAATTCTAAAATAGGCTAGTAGTTTGTTTCTAATAGTTTTATTTGTTAAGATTTCCATTCTTTCGTTATTACTATTTATTTTTTTTGTAATAATATTTAATAAATTTTTTAAAAACTGATTAAAGTATGGATAGTTTAAATCATTATTTATAATTTCATCAAAATATATAATTATTATTTTAGAATCTTCTTTAGTTATAATACTATATTCATCATTATTTATCGAAGAAATTGTAGTACCGAATATATCATTTTCAAATAATTCTTCCATTATAGTTCTATTTCCATTGTAGTCTGTTTTTATAATTTGCAAATGTCCGTTAACAATAATACTTATAATATTTTCCTGCTTTACACTTCCTAAAATAGTCATATTTTTTTTGAATGTAAGCGTGTGCGCTTCTAAATATGCGAGTATTTTTTCTTTTTCTCTGTTACTAATTCCATAAAAAAGTTCATCCATTTTACACCTCTTAAGGAAATAATATCACTTTTATTAAAATGTTGCAATTGCAACATAATGATTGTTTAAAATGTTGTAGAATGAAAGTGTACTAAAAATAGAAGGGACAATGAAGTATGAAAGTAATAAAAAGAGATGGACATATGGTTGATTGGTGTCCAGAAAAAATAGAAATTGCTATAGAAAAGGCAAATAAAGAGGTACAAGAGGAAGAACAAGCATCAAGTATTCAAATTAAAAATATTATTAAATATATTGAAGGATTAGGGAAAAAACGTATTTTAGTCGAAGATATTCAAGATATTATAGAAATGAAATTAATGTCTATAGGAAAATATAATTTAGCAAAAAAATATATAACTTATAGATATACTAGAGAATTAGTTAGACGTAGTAATACAACCGACTTAGCTATCAAAGAATTAATTGATGGTGAAAATGAATATTGGAATACTGAAAATTCTAATAAAAATGCAAAAGTTGTTACAACTCAAAGAGATTATCTTGCTGGTATAACATCAACAGATATTACAAGAAGATTTTTATTACCAGAAGATATTGTACAAGCTCACGATGAAGGTGTAATTCATTTCCACGATGCAGATTATTTTGCTCAAAATGCATTACATAACTGTGATTTAATTAACTTAGAAGACATGCTACAAAACGGTACAAATATTAATGGAGTAATGATTGAAAAACCTCATAGATTCTTAACTGCTATGACAATCGCAACTCAATTAATAACTGCTGTATCATCAAGCCAATATGGTGGATGTACAATTACATTAACTCATTTAGCACCATTTGTTAGAGAAAGTTATGAAAGATATTTAGCTAAATATAAAAAACGTAAATTCACTAAAGCAGATTGTGAAAAGTACGCTAAAGAAGATTTAGCAAAAGAAATTACGGATGGAGTACAAACTTTTCAATATCAAATAAATTCAATGACTACAACTAATGGTCAAGCTCATTTCTTAAGTGTATGTTTATATTTAGGAGTAACAGATGAATATAAAGATGAATTAGCTATGATCATTGAAGAAGTTTTAAAACAAAGAATTGAAGGAATGAAAAATGAAAAAGGTGTATATATTACTCCAGCATTCCCAAAACTTCTTTATGTATTAGAAGAAGACAATATTAATCCAAAAAGTAAATACTATTATTTAACTGAATTAGCGGCCAAATGTACTGCTAAACGTATGGTTCCTGATTATATTTCTGAAAAAGTTATGAAAGAATCAAAAATTGATGCTAATGGAAACGGTAACTGCTATCCATGCATGGGATGTCGTTCATTCTTAACTCCATATTTAGATGAAAATGGGAAACCAAAATATTACGGTAGATTTAATCAAGGTGTTGTAACAATCAACTTAGTAGACGTTGCTTTATCAGCTGATAAAGACATGGACCTATTTTGGAGAATATTTGAAGATAGATTAGAAATGTGCCATAGAGCTTTACAAATAAGACATAAGAGATTAAGTAAAGCTACTAGTGATGTAGCACCAATCTTATGGCAACATGGAGCTTTAGCCAGACTAAAAAAAGGTGAATCAATACATGATTTACTACATAATGGATATTCTACTTTATCGCTTGGATATGCAGGACTTTATGAATGCGTTAAATTCATGACTGGAAATAGTCATACAGACGGTGGAAAAGGGCATGATTTTGCTATAGAAGTTATGAAAAAACTAAATGATAAATGTAAAGAATGGAAAGAAACGGAAAAAATTGATTATAGTGTTTACGGAACTCCAATCGAATCAACAACATACAAATTTGCTAAATGTTTAAAAGAACGTTTTGGAAAAATTAAAGGAATTACAGATAGAGATTACATTACTAATTCATACCATGTACCTGTATTCGAAGAAATAGATGCTTTCACAAAATTAAAATTAGAAAGTGAATTCCAAAAACTATCCCCTGGTGGAGCAATATCTTATATTGAAACTCCTAACTTAACAAATAACATTCCAGCAGTAATGGAAATAATAAAATTCATTTACGAAAACATAATGTATGCAGAATTAAACACTAAATCAGATTACTGTCAAGAATGTGGTTTTGAAGGCGAAATCCTAATAGACGAAAATCTAGAATGGTATTGTCCAAATTGTGGTAATAGAAACCACGATAAATTAAATGTAGCAAGACGTACTTGTGGTTATATTGGAACAAACTTTTGGAATAAAGGTAGAACTCAAGAAATTAAAGAAAGAGTTATGCATATAGATAATAAAGACGCTGAGGAGTAAAATGAAATATAACAAAATACGTAAAATGGATATATCTAACGGACCTGGAGTTAGAGTATCAGTTTTCATGCAAGGATGTGTATTTAATTGTAAAAATTGTTTCAACCCTGAAACACACGATTTTAATGGTGGCAACGATTTTACCGATGAAACCATAGATAAAATATTAAATTTTTGTAATAACGATTACATAGTTGGACTTTCTATATTAGGTGGAGAACCATTACACCCTAAAAATATAGAAGGTTCAACCAACCTTGCTAAGAAATTCAAGGAAACTTATCCAAATAAAAATATTTGGGTTTGGTCAGGATACTTATTTGAAGAATATTTAAAAGATAAAGAAATAATAAATTATATAGATGTTTTAGTTGATGGGCAATATAACGATGATTTACATAGTCCTATCTTAAAATGGAAAGGTTCTTCAAATCAAAGAGTTATAGATATTAAAAAAACATTAAAAAAAGAAAAAATTGTATTATACGAAGATTAAGGAGATTTATGAAACAAAGAGGATTTGAAATAGCACAAGGATGGGAAGATAAAGATATTAATCTACCAGTTAGAAAAACAAAATATTCAGCTGCATACGATTTAGAGGCAGCTGAAGAAACTATAATACCAAGTTTTAAAAGCGGAATGAAACCAACGCTTATACCTACAGGGTTAAAAGCTTATATGCAAGGTGATGAAGTTTTAAAACTATTCCCAAGAAGTTCAGGGCCAAAAAAACAAGGAATATTATTCCCTCATAGTGTAGGTATAATTGATAAAGATTATTACGGAAACGAAGATAACGATGGGCATCTATTAGTACAATGCATTAATATTAAAGATGAAGATGTAATAATAAAAAAAGGAGAAACAATTGCGCAAGCAATGTTTCAAAAATATTTAATTATAGATGATGATAATGCAAATGGTACTCGTACTGGAGGATTTGGTTCAACTGATAAATAAAAGAGCTTACTTATTGTAAACTCTTTTTTAATTTTCAAAAAAATTCTTAATATCTACCTCTAACACATCAGCTATTCTTCCTAGTGTAACTATACTAAAACTTTTATTTTTAGTAGGACTTTCTATTTCACATATATAATCAACTGACAAATCAGTAGCATCAGCCAATTGTTGTTGAGTAAGGTGCTTTTCTTTACGATACTTTTTAATATTTTTTCTTATAATATTATAGTAATGATCGTTAGTATTGTAGCTAGTCACATTGTATCACACCTTTTCTATTAACATTTTCTCAAAAAGTCCTTAAATAGTGAACGGGCTTATAGTACGAGATATAATTATTATGTGTTCATATTTATAATTTTATTCAATATTCTTTCTTTTCTTTTAAAAACTTCTTATATATTTTTAATAGTGCTCTTTTCTCAATTCTCGATACATAACTCCTAGAGATTTTCATACCAGAAGATATCTCCTTTTGCGTTAACTCGTCATTATTAAATAAACCATATCTTTTAATAATAATTTCTTTTTCTCTTTCATTTAAAATATTTAAATATTTAATTAAAGTATTTATAGACTCTTTATTATGAAGAGTTGTAAGAATATCTTCATCTTCACTTTTAATGACATCTATTAAATTTATTTCATTACCATCTTTATCAAAACCTATAGAATCATTTAAACTAACATCATTTATATGTTTTTTATTATTTCTAAAATACATTAATACCTCATTTTGAATACATTTAGCACAATAAGTAGTTAATTTAATATTTTTATCATTCTTAAAAGAGTCTATTCCTTTAATCAGGCCAATTGTTCCTATACTTATTAAATCATCTATTTCCTTATCTTTCGTATCATACTTTTTAACTATATGAGCTACCAATCTCAAATTATGTTCTATTAATTTAGCGCGTGCTTCTTTATTTCCTTGAGCTTTAAGTTCTAAACAACTTTTTTCTTCTTCAGGACTTAAAGGCTCAGGGAATACATTTATTGAATAAGAACCAGTAAAAAAATATAAACTTTTAAATATACTTAACAAACTCAAAATCATTAAATCACCTAATATAATATATTTAACTTATTAAAAAATATAAATAAATTTGTCGATTACTAAAAAACTTAGTAAATAAGATTTTATAGACATAATATTTAATAATTAATACATTTGACATTGTATTTAAAATATTGTAATATATAATCTCTTTTGGAAAAGGGGAGAAATTTTATGGAAATGAATTTAGAATTGCAAACAAGAAAAATAATTCAAAAAATAGATTTAATAACAAATTTAATAGAAACATTAGCAAATTATAACAGTATTGAAGGTTACACAAATCAAAAGAAATTTACAATAGATATCAAATATAGAAAAGAAGACAATAATCCAAATTTTTACTATAGCATTAATATATTAAGAGGAACTAATGAACCAAAAAATATATTCAATATGAGATTTGTTTCATATGAAAATATAAATTATATTTTAGAAAATTTAATAAATAGATTAACAACTAGTGATTATTTTTCACATACTACGTATAGTAGTGAATATGGTAAATATAGTTCTTATAATATAACTTTAAAAAATAACGTTGATGTCAAATTAGGAATCAAAACATTAGAAGATTTAGAATTTTTTAACAAAATAGAAGAACGATTCAAACAAAAAATGATTAGAGTATATCCTCCTGAAGAATCTAATAAAACTAAAGATGAAATACAAAAAGAAAAAATGATAAATATAATAGATTTAATGTATAAAGTTTTAAGTATTTTAGAACAATATAATACTATTGAAGACTACAACAACACAAAACCATTCAGTTTTAAAATAAAAAACTATTATGATAATTTAAAAGAATGTTATGTATTTAATTTTACAATAACAAGAGGAAATACAAATCCTGAAGTATTTTTAACTCTTAATGCAAATATTAAAGATAAAAAAGTATTCTATGAAAAAATTTATGATTTAATGCATCATTTTAAACAAAAACAAAGTTTCTTAATAAATATGCTGATTAATGATTTTAATGGTTCATATACTATATTAACTAAAAATAGTATTTCTTTAGAATTTGCATTTTATGATGAATTAGATAAAACATTTTATATAAGTTTTATGAAAGAAACTGATAAAAAAAACAATGAATATGAATTAAATCCAAGGAAAGATAAATTATTAAAACCTATCGAATAAAAAAGTTGTAATTTAAAAAATATTAAACTATAATATAGTCCCAAGGAAGTGGTTCTATGGAAAATTTAGTATTAGATAAAAAATTTACAACATCAATTAACTTTTTCGATAATATATTATTTTTAGATTCTTTTGACAACGACAAAAAAGTATATAATATGGTAGTTGATTATTTAAGAAAAGATAATCACTATATATTAAAATTAAATATATTAGATAAAAATATAGAATTAGTTAAAACAGAATGTGTGCTAGCTAACAAAATTAATGGAAGTATAGTAATTAAAGATATAATTAATTTAGTAACCAAAAAATATAATAATGATCTTATAATAGATGTAAAAGAATTAGATCAAAACAACAATTGTATAAAATTTGGTAGAAGAACGTATAATTCAAAGAATTAGTAATATTTCTTTGAATTTTTTGTTGATAAATATTTAAAAATTTGTTAAAATATCAATGGTTTCAAAAACCAAATATACACATTTGCTGATCGTTAAACCTAGTGGCTATTGTTGGAGAGACGAGAAGAGGTAAATGGAAGAAAAACGAAAGGAAGAGTGAAATTATGGCTGTTGTTTCTATGAATAATTTATTAGAAGCAGGTGTTCAATTTGGACATCAAACAAAAAGATGGAATCCAAAAATGAAGGAATACATCTTTACTTCAAGAGACGATATTTATATAATCAATCTTGAAAAAACTGTAGAATGCATGGAAAAAGCATATGCAGAAATTAAAAAAATTGCTGAAAATGGAGGAAAATTCTTATTTGCTGGAACTAAAAAACAAGCTAGCGAAGTTTGTGTAGAAGAAGCTACACGTAGTGAAAGTTTCTATGTAACTGAAAGATGGTTAGGTGGAACATTAACTAATTTCCGTACTATTAGAAGACGTGTTAAACGTTTAGAAGAAATAGAAAAAATGGAACAAGATGGTTCTTTTGATTTATTACCAAAAAAAGAAGTAATTGGTTTAAAGAAAGAATATGATAAATTAAATAAAGTTTTATGTGGAATTAGAAATATGGATAGACTTCCAAACGCATTAATTATTGTTGATCCTAAAAAAGAAATAAATGCAATTAGAGAAGCTAGAAAATTAAATATTCCAGTATTTGGTATCGTTGATACAAACTGTGATCCAGATGACGTTGATTTTGTAATTCCTGGTAACGATGACGCTGTTAGAGCAGTTAAAGTTGTATTAGGAGTATTAAACAATGCTATTTGTGAAGCTAAAGGTTTAGAAATAGTTGATTATGTTACTGAAGAAGAACCTAAAAAAGTAGCGAAAAAAGAAACTGAAGAAAAAGTAGTTGCTCCAAAAGCTAAAGTAGAAGAAACAAAAGTTGAAAAAGAAGAAATTAAAGAAACTGAAGATTTATCTAAAAAAACTGTTGCTGAATTAAAAGCAATGGCTAAAGAAGCTGGTATAACTGGTTATACTTCAATGAAAAAAGATGAATTATTAAGTGTTTTAAATAAATAATTAGAATTAAAGGAGATTTTATATGATTACTGCAAAACAAGTTAGTGAATTAAGAAACATGACTGGTGCTGGAATGATGGATTGTAAAAAAGCATTAGCTGAAACTAATGGAGACATCGAAGCAGCAGTTGATTGGTTAAGAGAAAAAGGTATTGCTAAAAGCGCTAAAAAAGCAAGTCGTATAGCTGCTGAAGGTTTAGCAAATATATACGTTGAAGGAAATAAAGCTGCAATCCTAGAAGTAAATAGTGAAACTGATTTCGTTAGTAAAAATGAAGAATTTACTGGAATGATAGACACTATTGGAAATGCTATTTTAAATAGTGATGCTGCAACTTTAGAAGATGTTCTTGCACTTCCATGTGAAGAAGGAACTATTAATGATTTAATCATTGCAAAAACTGCTAAAATAGGAGAAAAATTATCTCTAAGAAGATTTGAATTAGTAACTAAAGCTGATAATGAAGTATTTGGTTCTTATTTACATATGGGTGGTAAAATTGCTGTTTTAACTGTTGTTGAAGGAGCAAATGAAGAAGTTGCTAGAGAAGTATCAATGCAAGCAGCTGCTATGAAACCTCAATACTTAAGCGAAAGCGATGTTCCTGCTGAAGTAGTTGCTCGTGAAAGCGAAGTATTCAAAACTCAAGCTATGGAAGAAGGAAAACCTGCTGAAATTGCTGAAAAAATGGTTGCTGGAAGAATTAAAAAATTCTATAAAGAAATTTGTTTACTTAACCAAGCATTCATCAAAGACGGAGATATAGATGTTCAAACTTACGTTAAAAATAACGGTGGAGTAGTTAAATCTATGGTTCGTTTCGAAGTTGGTGAAGGTATGCAAAAACGTGAAGAAAATTTTGCAGAAGAAGTTATGAGTCAAATTAAATAACCCTATGGGTTATTTTTTTGTGTATATTTTTATAAAACTATGATAAAATTATTTTATAAGAATAGAGGGTATTTACATGACTATTATTGATATTATAAATAAAAAAAGATTAGGTAAAGAATTATCTTATGAAGAATTAGATTATGCTTTCACTGGATATCTAAACAAAAAACATGAAGATTACCAAATGAGCAGCCTTTTAATGGCAATTGTTATTAATGGAATGACTTTAGAAGAAACAATAGATTTAACGGATATATTCATTAAAAGTGGGGATGTTTATGATTTAAGCGAAATAGGAGAGATAATCGTAGATAAACATTCTACTGGTGGCATAGGTGACTCAACAACATTAGTAGTAGGTCCAATAGTCGCATCATGTGGTGTTAAAATGGCCAAATTGAGCGGAAGAGGTTTAGGCATAACCGGTGGAACAATAGATAAATTAGAGAGTATTCCCAAATTTAATGTAAATTTAAATGAAAAAGAATTTATCAAAGCTGTTAAAAATGTTGGTTTTGTTGACTGCGCTCAAACAAAAATCTTAGTTCCTTTAGATAAAATAGTATATAATTTAAGAAATAATTCTGGCACAACTGAATCTCTACCATTAATAACATCAAGTATAATGTCTAAAAAAATTGCTAGTGGCGCTGACATTATATTAATTGATATAAAAGTTGGTTGTGGAGCATTAATAAAAACAAAAAAAGATGCTAATTTAATCAGTTCATGGATGAAAGAGATTGGTAAAAGATATAACAAAAAAGTAGTAACTATTATTAGTGATATGAATGTACCTTTATCCAATAGTATAGGAAACGCTTTAGAAGTAGAAGAAGCTATGAAAGTTTTATACGGAGAAAAAACAAGACTTTATGATACTTCAAAAGAAATAGCAAGTCTATTAATATCTTTAGCAAAGAAAGTAACAATACAAGAAGCCGAAGAAATGGTTGATTTATCAATTTCTTCAGGAAGAGCATATAAAAAATTCTTAGAGTTTGTAACTAATCAAGGTGGAAATATAAATAATTTAAAAATCAACGCTAAAATAAAAGTAATTAAATCAGAAAAAAGTGGCACTTTAAAAGATATTAACGCTCTAAAAGTAGGGGAATTAGCACTTAAGTTAGGTGCTGGAAAAATAAATGATAGAGAAACTATTGATTATTCAGCTGGTGTTAAACTATATAAAGAAATAGGAGAAAAAGTTAAAAAAGGAGACATCTTAGCAGCAATATATACAAATAAAAATATAAAGTTGTCAAATGAAGATATTAATTGTTTTATAATAGAATAATTATGGTATAATCAAATAAAATAGAAGGTGAAAATATGTTTGGAAAAATTTTAAATATAACAGATTCAACAGTAGAAGTAGAAATAAATAAAACAGCTGAAGTAATACCTAACTTAATGAATTTACATGTAGTATTTGTAGATAATGATACAAAATTATTAGGAGAAGTTAGAACAATATTAACTGATACAATTCACATTGATTTAAAAGGTCAATTTATTGGAGAAAAATTTATAGCAGGGACTATAAAAAAACCATCATTATCTAGCACAGTAAGAGTAATAGAAGAAAATGAATTAAATATAGTTTTAGGAGACAATAATGAAGCTAGTATTTACTTAGGAAAAAGTCCAATTTATCCAAGTAAAAATGTATACGTTAATATAAATGATATTTTCTCAAATCACTTATCAATAATAGGTAATTCTGGTTCTGGTAAAAGTTGTAGCGTAGCAAGAATAATACAAAATATATTTTTAAATAAAAATTTCTTAACTTACAATGCAAATTTATTCTTCTTTGACGCATATGGAGAATACAAAAATGCATTCAAGAGTTTATCTCAAATAAATCCAAATTATCAATATAAATTCTTAACTACAAATCCTACTGAAGAAACTGACGGAAATTTAGTTATACCAATTTATTTACTATCTGTTGATGATATAGCATTATTACTACAAGCAACTGATCACAACCAAATAACTATAATTGAAAGAATGTATAAATTAGTTAGAATATTCTCAAGAAATGATGATAACGCTAAAAAATTAAAAAATCATTTAATAGCAAAAGCAATAATGAACATATTCTTTTCTAATCAAAGTTCTACAGCAAAAAAAGCCGATATATTCTCTATAGTTACAAGTTGTAGTACTGACGAATTTAATTTAAAAGCTGAATTGCAAGGAATAGGCTATACAAGAGTATTTAGTGAATGTTTTGGTATAGATAGAAATGGCGAATTTGGAGAAAGCGTTTTATTAAACGAATATATTAATAAATTTATAGATGACAATCTAGAAAGTAGTATTGTAATACCTGATCAAGCATTCTTTACTTTAAATGATTTATCTAAAGCTTTAAACTTTACTTTAATAGGTGAAGGTTTCCAAGAAAATAAAACTATTCAAGATTCAGCTGTAATATTAAAAGTTAGACTAAACTCAATAATTAATAGTTCAAATAGTGTATTCTTTAATGCTACCGAATATACAAATTTAGAAACATATATTTCTAATTTAATAATGAATAATAATAAGAGAAGCCAAATAATAAATGTAAATTTAGAAGGTGTTGACGATAATCTAGCTAAAGTTATAGTTAAAATATTATCTAAAATGTTATTTGATTTCGCTAAATCTAGAACAGACAGAGCAAGCATACCTTTCCATTTATTCATAGAAGAAGCTCATAGATATGTTGTAAAAGATAACGATGTGTTCTTATTAGGTTACAATATATTTGAACGTATTGCTAAAGAAGGTAGAAAATACGGGGTTATTCTAGATTTAATAACTCAAAGACCAGTAGAAATAAGCGATACAGTAGTATCGCAAATGAGTAATTTCTTAATATTAAAAATGACTCATCCAAAAGATTTAGAATATATAGAAAAAATGCTACCTAATATCAGCGGAGATGTAATAGACAAATTAAATTCTTTACAAGCAGGGACTTTAGTAGCATTCGGTAACGCATTTAAAATACCGCTACTTATAAAAATGGATATGCCAGATCCTACACCATATAGTTCTAACTGTGATATAGTAGGTAGATGGAAAGGATAAAATAATAATTAAAATACAGAAAAACAATATTTTGCTGTATTTTTTATTTTTTGTGTTATACTTTTATTAGGTGGTAAACATGAATTCAGTTTATATACATATACCATTTTGTAAATCAATATGTAGTTATTGCGATTTTTGCAAACAACTATATAACGAAACTAACGTAAAAAAATACTTATGTTCTTTACGTGAAGAAATAAATGATAGATATAACGATGAAGAATTAGATACTATATATATAGGTGGTGGTACTCCTAGTGCTTTAAATTTTAATGAATTAAGAGAATTGTTTGATATATTAAAAACTTTAAAAACTAATAACTTAAAAGAATTTACATTTGAATGCAACGTTAATGATATTTCAGAAGAATTAATTAAACTTTTAAAAGAAAATAAAGTTAATAGATTGAGTATAGGAGTAGAATCATTTAATAAAGAAAAATTAAAATTCATGGAACGTTTCTCATCATTTGACGATGTAAAACAAAAAATTGAAATGATTAGAAGAGTAGGTATTAATAATATAAATCTAGATTTAATATATGGAATACCAGGAGAAACACTTAAAGATTTGAAAAAAGATTTAAACTTAATATTAAAGCTTAAACCAGAACATATAAGTACATATTCTTTAATATTAGAAGAATATACAAAATTAAGTTTAAAAGAGATTAACCCAATAGATGAAGAATTAGAATTAGAAATGTATAATTATATTAGAAAAAAATTAAAAAATAAAAAATACATACATTATGAAGTCAGTAACTTTGCACTTTCAAATAAAGAATCTATACATAATTTAAATTATTGGAATAACGAAGAATATTATGGTTTTGGTTTAGGAGCTCATGGATACATCGATGGAATAAGATATGAAAATACTAAAAATATAAATAAATATATAGAAAATGAATTCGTAGCAAAACAAGAAATTGTTGGAATAAAAGAAAAACAAGAGAATGAATTAATGCTAGGTTTAAGAAAAATTAAGGGAATAAATTTGAGTGATTTTTTTAATAAATATGAAGTAAATATGCAAAATGTTTTTCCAATCAAGCCACTTATAAAAAATAAAGATTTAATATATAAAGACGGATATATATTTATCAATCCTGAGAAATTATATATTATGAATGAAATATTATTAAAATTAATTTAAGGAGTAAAGATATGATAAAAGAACTTATACAAAAATATAAAAAATTAAAAATAGAAACAACTACAGTTAAGGAATATACTGCGCCAAAAGTAGAAACTGTAAATTTAGAAAGAGAGTTTCCAATAGAAATTATTGCATCAACTATGGAAAACAGAGCACTGGCCCCACTAGAAGATTTGGAAGATTTTTGGAGTTTTATTACAAATGAAGAAGTAAGTTTATCAAATATCCAAAGGTTTATACCTATTATTCAAAGAGAAATATTAAATCAATATCCTAACTTTAAAATTCTAGATTTATCTAGTGACGAATGGTATTTAAAAGAAGATAAGGTTAAATGGTTAAAAAATTGGTATAGAGAACAAAATGGGGTTTCACTAACAATAAAATCATTAAAAAAAGGATATACAAAGACTTTAACAATACAAGACAAATAAATATCTTGTATTTTTTAATTTTTGTGATAGAATTATTATTAGAATAAGGATGTGTTAATTTTGAAAAAGAATTTTAAATATTTATTATGTGCTTTAAGTATTACAATGTTGTGTCCTTTAATAACAAACGCAGCATCTTTAAGTTTCGAAGGTTCACCAAACAATAACGTTGCAACTTATGAAATAAAATATACACCTGACGCAACACCTTTTGATACTATTAATATAGAATTAGAAAAAACAAATGATGACTTAACTTATAACTTAACCAGTGAATATGGTACATGTGAAAATCTAAAATGTAGTAATTTAATTACAAAACAAATTACAACCGAAGCTACAATAGCAACTTTAACTGTACAAAATACAACAAGTGAAAATCAAAAAACCTCACTTACTATAAATGGAAATGCAAATGAAACAGCAATTACAAGTGCTACAAAAGAATTCACTTTAAAACCTGTAGCAACAACAACTACAACTCAAAGAGCATTAAATACAGATAATAACTTATCAGGTTTAACTATTTCAGTTGGAGCATTAGATCAAACATTTAGTAAAGATATAAAAGAATATAGCGTAACAGGAATAAAAGATACAGTAAACTCAGTAACAATTACACCAACATGTGCAGCTGAAGGATGTACTTGGGTAATGAGTTGCCCTTTAGGAGAATGCTCAGTTACAAATCCTTCTGAAAGAGGTAGAGTAGCTCTACAAACAGGAGCAAATAAAGTATCTATAGTTGTTACCAGTGAAGATAAAAAAAGTAATAAAACGTATATTTTAAATATATATAGAGGGGAAATTGTTGCAAGTTCAGCATATCTTTCTGGTCTCGAAATAACTGATGCAATATTAAGCCCTGGTTTCGATTCAATGACTAATGATTATACATTAACTGTTGGATTAGATGTAGAAAAATTAGATATCATAACTACTACTGAAGATCCTAGCGCAAAAGTTTTAATTAAAGGAAATGAAGATTTAAAAGAAGGAGAAAATACTATTACTATTACTGTTACAAGTAGTGATGGTGAGAGCAAACAAGTATATACTCTTATAGTTACAAAAGAAGATATTGAAGAAGAACAAATTGAAGAAGATAAAGAAAATATTACAACAAGTAAAGTAGAAAAGAAAAAAAATAATACTTGGTTAATTATAGTTCTATCTATTTTAGGCTTAACATTAATCGTTGTAGCTTTCTTAATTATATTTAAAAGAAAAAAGAAAAAAAATAAGAATGATAAAATCGATAAAAATAATAAGGGTACAAAATTAATAAACGATGATACTGAAATTTTAGAAAAAGCTTTAGAAGATGATTTAATGAATACAAATGAAATAGCAAAACAAAATACAGCAAATTTACATATTTTAAACGAAACTAGAAAACAATTACATGAAGAACCAAAACAAGATATAGATGAAGCGTTAGATGATTTAATGAAAACAAAAAGATTAGAACTTGGAGATTTAGATTTT
>JAZLAK010000094.1:0-7258 GCA_045613165.1 Bacilli bacterium
GGGGGGTTAATAATTATATAATTTTTTTGTATGTAAATACGACAATATAAACACTAATCATACTCTAAAATTATACTAGAACTCATACTTCGTGTTATTTAAAAATTAATTATGATAACATGAAACTATAGATAAAATAGGAAAGAGGAGTGAAATTAGTCTATGAATAGAAGACAAAAAATAATAGTAAGTGTAACAGGGATATTTTTAGTATTACTTTTACTAGTAGGATTAACATATGCATACTTCTTAACTAAGATAAATGGTAATGAAAATACTAAATCAATTTCTGTTAGTACTGCTAACTTAGCGTTAGTATACGGAAATGGTAATGGAACAATAACAGCAGAGAAAATAGAACCAGGGACAACATTAGATACAAAAACATTTACTGTAAAAAACGAAGGTAATGACACAACAGATTACGTAGTAGTAATAGAAGATGTAAGTGTAACAAATGTAAGTACAGGAGCAACAACAACATTTGAATCAAATGACTTCGTATATACATTAACATGTACAAGTGATGGTGAAGAATGTACTGGAGTAGATACTGAAACTACATTCCCAATAACAGGTGGAATAATGGTAGGAAATAGTGTAGAAGTTGGAAAAACACATACTTATTCATTAACAGTAACATATAAAGAAACTGGTGTAGATCAATCTAATGATATGAATAAAACATTAACAGCAAAAGTAAATATAGCAGATCCAAATGGATTTAATCCATACGTTGGAGATAAAACTACACTTGCATATAATATAATAAATAATGCAATCGCATTAACAAGTGAAGAAAAAGATGCAGGATATGCAGAACTAAGAACAACACCATTAACAACACCAGCAGTAGAATCAACGATGACATATGCTGATAATGGTGCAGGAACAGAATCTACTAAGAATTATGGCTCAACAAAAACATTTACTGAAGCAAATGCTGCAAAATATTATATAACATATGGAGATACATATACATATACGACAAACTATACGATAACAAATAAAGATGGTAGTGCATTAAAAGCAGTATTAGTATCAACAGGATATGAAACATTAAAAGGAAAATATATAGTAAGTACATCAGGAAGTACTAGTACAACAGCAGTATCAGGAAGTGGAAAAAGTTCAATATATTATGTAACAAATGCAACATCAACAACAATAGAATACATAACATTAAATGGAGGACTAGCATCTAATGAAAAATATATAACATATGGAGATTCATATAAATTTGATGCAAGTACAGGAACATATACATTAAATAATGTAAAAACAGTAAAATATAGTGAAGGATATGAAACATTAGTAGGAAAGTATGTAGTGAGTACTTCGGGAGCAAACGCATCAATAGTAGATACTTCAACAAATTTATCTAGTATATATTTAGTAACAGGAAATTCAACTGATACAAAAATGACATATAAAACAGTGACAAAGAAAACAACTGAGGATTCATATGGAAGTGCAGAAAATACATTATCAATGACACCAGACGAATATGGAACATCATATTATTATAGAGGTGCTGTAGAGAATAACTACTTAGAATTTAATAGTATGTGCTGGAGAATCGTGCGTATCGAAGGCGATGGTGCAATAAAAATAACATTAGCAGCACCAAAAGCATGTAGTGAAATAACAAGTAGTGATACAGGAACAGCATTTATAGGAATAGGAGAATATGGTTATACAGAAGGGGATTATTATCGTTCTTTTGCGGACTATGAAAATAGTACTGGAAGAACAACAAGTATGAAATATAAATTCAATGAATGGTTTACAACAAATTTCACAAGTGTATCAACTAAATTAAAGAAAACAACAGCATGTATAGGAGACACAACAACATTATATGACGCTAATGGAACTGTAACAACGTCAGCAACTGCATATTACTATAATACATACATAAGATTATATGGAAAAGGTGAGACAGCAAACGCAACATTAATGTGTAATGCAAGTGGTGGTAAGACAAGTGAAACACAAATATTCCCATTGACTGCAGATGAAGTAGTATTTGCAGGAGGAAAGGCAGGTTCAGACAATTATACTTATTATTTAAGAGATAACGCATCATCAAATTGGTGGTGGACTCTCTCTCCGTCTCGCATGGATTACTCTGATTATGTGTTTGTAGTTATGGGAAGTGGCAATTTGGATAGTGGTACTACTGCGGACTATAATGTTGGCGTCAATCTACGTCCTGTTGTTTCTCTAATATCTGGAACACAATTCGATAGTGGAGATGGAACAATTTCAAATCCTTACACAATAAAATAAGATTTAAGTACTAAGGAACTAGTGCTTTTTTCTTTTTTATTTTACATAATACTTTTACCATTTATTGTAAATAATATAAATGAATGTTATAATTTTATTAGTAAAAGAGGTTAAAAATATGTATAGAAAAACTTACGTAGAAATAGATTGTGAAGCATTAGAGAATAACATTAAAGAGATTAAAGAAAAATATAATGATTATAAATATTATATTGGTGTTGTTAAAAATAATGCTTATGGACATGGTATAGAATGCGTTAAATATATGATTAAAGGTGGTATAAATTATTTAGCAGTATCATCTTTAGAAGAAGCATTGAAATTAAGAAAGATTGAAAATGATATACCGATATTAGTTCTAGAACCAATACACTATGATGGTATAGAAGAAGCAGTTAAAAATAATTTGACTATTACTGTAGATAATGTAGACTATTTTAATAAATTACTAGAGAGTAATGTTAAAATTAAATTTCATTTAAAAGTAGATTCTGGAATGAATAGATTTGGTTTAAAAAATAAGAACGATATAAAATATATAGTTGATAATAGTAATGAAGACCTTTTCTTAGAGGGTTTATATACCCAATTATCTAAAGGAATAGGTAGTGAGTTTTTAAGAGAAAAATCTATATTTGAAGATTTAACTAGTTTAATAGATTTAAGTAGTATACCAATAGTACATATAGAACGTTCCTTAACTTTAGAACAACATGAAAAATTACCATATGATAATGGTATTCGTTTGGGATTAGTAATGTATGGTTTTAATAAAAGAAAATATACTCCCTCTTGGAAAAGAAAATTATATAATAAACTAACTTTTAAAAAAGATACATTTGTACCTTCTATATTAAATTTAAAAACGGTATTTAGATTTTATACTGAAGTATTAGAAATTAAAGATGTTGCATCTGGAGAAGTAGTAGGTTATGGAGATTTATTCGATACTAAAGAAAATATTAAAGTAGCAACAATGCCATATGGATTTGCAGACTTTTTATTCTTAAATACCAATTATGTTAACATTAACAATAAAAATTATAAAATCATCGCCAACTACATGGATGTTACTTCAGTAGCAATAGATGAAAGTGTTAAAGTAGGGGATACTGTAGAAATCTTTGGAGATAATATAAGTATAAGAAAAGCAAGTGAGTTAGCTGGTCAAAATGTATACAAACTTTTAACTAGTGTAACAAATAGAGTACCTCGTATTTATAAATATAAAGATGAAATAAAAGAAGTAGAATATTAGGAGAAATTTTATGAAAGATTTTAGAACATTAATTATAGGAAACGACATAAATGCTTATTATTTAGCAAGATGTTATCATGAATTAACAGGTAAGAAAGCAGATTTAATAAGTCTGATAGTTCCAGGACAAAAAACTTTTGCATATACAAGATATACAAAAATATTAAATATCAAGTATATAGAAAAATTATGGGATGAAAATATATTTTTGAATGCTTTAGAAGAATATTATAATGAACATAAAGATGAAAAAATATTACTTATTAGTAGTAATGAAACTTATGGAGAATATATTGCTAAAAATCAGAGTGTGTTGAAGAAAAAATTCTATTTTAGTTATCCAAGTGTTAAATTACAAAAAACTTTAATTATGAAAGAATTATTCTATAAAGAATATGCTGATAGTGTAATTGATTTACCTAAATCTATTTATTATGATTGCAGTAAAGATGATGTAATAAACGAAGATATAATGTTTCCAGTTATAGTAAAACCCTCTAATGTTATTTTATTTAAACATATAACATTTAAAGATAAGAAAAAGATTTATAGATTAAATACTATGGATGAATTAATGGAAGTTATTAAATGTTTTAAAGAAGGTGGATATGACGATACATTAATTATTCAAGAATATATTCCAGGTGATGATAGTCATTTATTTGATGCAGTAGTATATTGCAATAAAAATAAACAAGTTAAATTAGTATCTTTTGCTCAAATAGGCTTACAAGAACATGCTCCTAGAATGATTGGTAATGCAGCTGCATTAATTAATGGATATAGTGAATTTCCTGGTGTAACAGAACAAATAGGTAAAATAAAAGAATTTATGGAATCAATAGGGTATCAAGGTTTTGCTGAATTTGATATGAAATATGATGAGAGAGATGGAAAATATAAAGTAATGGAAATAAACGCAAGACAAGGTAGATGTTCATATTATATTACACCATGTGGATATAATCTAGTTGAAATACTAGCTAGAGATTTAATATTTAATGAAGAATTAGAATATGAAGTTATAGAAAAACAACAACTATTATGTTTTGTACCTAAATCAGTAGTAAAAAAATATATAACAAATGAAAAATTTAAAGAAAAAGTACTAAGTATGTGGGATGATAGAGTACATCCTTTAAGATATAAAAAAGATAATGGATTCTTAAGAAAACTACTGCTATTAAAGATAGCATGGAATTATATAAAAGAATACAAAGAAAACAACTGGGATTGGAATTGATAATATGTGTGGATTTTGTGGATTTAGTGATAAATTAAAAACAAATGAAAAGAAAAAAATTATAAAAAATATGGCTGATAGAATAATTCATAGAGGACCTGATAGTGATGGATATTATGTAGATGATAAAATTGCAATGGGATTTAGAAGACTTTCTATCATTGATTTAAAAGGTGGAGATCAACCATTATATAACGAGGACAAAAGTGTAGTAGTTATGTTTAATGGTGAAATTTATAACTTTCAAGAATTAAGAAAAGTTTTAATAGATAAAGGTCATGATTTTAAAACTAATAGTGACACAGAGGTAATTGTGCACGGTTATGAAGAATATGGGACTAATATATTTAATAAATTAAGAGGTATGTTTGGTATCATAATATATGATAAAAATAAAGATATGTTTATCGGAGCAAGAGATTATTTTGGGATAAAACCATTTTATTATTATAATGATAATGATAATGAATTATTTATGGTGGGTTCTGAAATAAAATCTTTCTTAAGCCATCCAAACTTTAAAAAAGAACTAAATGAGAGTGTTTTAAGTTTATATTTATCATATGGGACTAATCATATGGAGAGTACTTTCTTTAAATATACTAAGAAACTTAAACCAGGACATTTCTTAATATACAAAGATGGTAAAGTCGAAGTAAATGCATATCATAAATTAGCATATGAAAAAGAAGAAAATACTTATGAATATTATGAAAACTTAGTTAAAGAAACACTAGAATCCTCTATCGAATATCATCAAATAAGCGATGTGGAAGTTGGTTCTTATTTAAGCGGTGGGGTAGACTCTTCATACGTTGTTAGCCTTGCAAAACCTAATAAAACATTTACTGTAGGTTTTGAAGGTAAAGGGTTTAGCGAAATAGAATACGCAAAGAGTTTATCTGAACATTTTAAAGTTAAACATTATGAAAAAGTAATAATTGGAGATGAATTTTTTGATATTTTACCTACAGTTCAATATCATTGTGATGAACCTAGTGCAAATGTTAGTACAGTTCCTTTATATTTCTTAAGTGGGTTAGCAAGAGAACAAGTTAAGGTTGTTTTATCAGGTGAAGGCGCAGATGAAATGTTTGGTGGATACAACGAATACAATGTATCTCCAAATGAAAAAAAATATTTATCTTTACCATTAGGTTTAAGAAAAACAATAGCAACAATAATAAAACCATTACCTTATTTTAAAGGTAAAAATACTTTATTAAAGTATGGAAAAGATTTAAGTAATAGATATTATAATAAGACAGAAATGTTTTTACCTAACGAGGTTAAAGATGTATTAAACGAAGACTATATAACAAATTTAAGTCCATATGATTTATGTGAAACTCATCACGAAGAAGTAAAAAATCAAGATGATGTTTTAAGAAAAATGTATATAGATTTAAACTTTTGGTTACCAAATGATATTTTATTAAAAGCTGATAAAATGTCTATGGCAAATAGTGTAGAATTACGTGTACCATTCTTAGATAAAGAAGTATGGAATTTATCTAGAAAAATTCCTACAAAATACATGGTTAAAGATAATCAAACTAAATATATATTTAGACAAGTTGCTAATGAAGTCATCCCTGAAGAATGGGCTAAGAGAAAGAAACTTGGATTCCCAGTACCTTTTGGTAATTGGATAACTGAAGAGAAGTATTATAAAAAAGTTAAAGAAATGTTTAATAAAGATTTTGTTAATATTTTCTTTAAAAAAGACATTATAAATAAAATGTTAGATGATCATTACAATAACATATATAGAAATGGTAAAAAGATTTATACTATATATTCTTTCTTAATATGGTATGAAAGATTCTTTATAACTGAAAATTAATATACGAAATTGTATATTAATTTTTTTAATGATATAATAATTTTAGTTTTAGGTGGTTTAGGTATGAAAGAAGCTTACATATATAAAGATGAACAAATAATAGTTGCTGATATTAAAGAGGATAAATGTGTTGAAGTAAAGTATGGTTATCAAGATAATATTGAAGAAATTTTAAAAACGGAAAATATATTAGAATTTTTAAATATAGAAAAAGAAAGAATAAGTAAAGAATTATTAGATATAGATAAAAAAAAAAACGATACTGAGAATTTAACACCAACTATAATAGCTTCTTGGATATATTATAGTCTTCTTTCAGTTGGCTTTGGTACCATCATAGGCTTATTTACAAATATATGGCTAATAGTATGGCTTTTACTTCTTATAATAAGTTTAATCTGTGCGTCATCTGCAATTTATAACGAAATAAACATAAGTATTTTAAATAAAAAGCAAAAAGGTTTTAAATTAGAATTACAAAAAATACATGAACAATTAAATAAAAATAAAACTTATTTAGAAAAATTAAAAAAAGATAAAAGAATATCACTAGAAAAAGCTAACAAAGTATCAAAAAAATTTAATTATGTTGATTATAAAGAAAAATTAGAAGAATTGA
>JAZLAK010000095.1:0-13456 GCA_045613165.1 Bacilli bacterium
ATATTTATATGTTTTTGTACATTCCTACATCTTTTAATAGAGAATATTTGTAATATAATAGTTGCTATTATCATACTAAAATATTCTATAATTGATGGAAAATACGCTAATTTGAATGCATTTGTTATATATATATCAACTATATTAATTAATGGTTTATAATAACTAAACATAGTATATATTAATAACAATGCTATTACAAAACCATATAACACTTTTGTTTCTCTTTTATTTTTGCCATATAATAAATCTAATATAATTGCAATTATTAATAATAATACTAAAAATATTAATGAGTTATTACTCATAAATTGATATATTAAATTTATTTTTTCAAATATTCCTGTATCAACCATAAATAAGCCCCCCTTTTATCCTTTATTTATAAGTTCTCCAATATAAATTGTTTGAGTACTATTATCATTTTTTGTACAGGTAATTAGAGTAATTGATGAAACCCCTTTTTTCCTTTTTATCTCAGCTTTACCTGTTTTAGCTACAGTATATATATCAGTAATTTGATATGTATACGTAATTCCATTATATTCTATATATACTTGTGCTCCTTTATTTATTAAGTGTAATTTTTTAAAGTATGAAACACTTGAATTTCCAGAATGTGCTGCAAATATAACATTTCCATTTTCTTTATCAGGATAATCAGATGCACTTAATATTTCTATATTTTTACTAACTGTGTTATATTTACTATTTTTTTCTGTAAAACCTTTTCTTAAATTTATATCAGGTATATTTAAATATCCTATATAAATTGAACTATTTTCATGTTTTTCGTTAAATTTATAACTAGTATCGTCTTTACTTTCTTCCTCATTATTCTCTTCTACATTTATTGTTTCTTCAATTTCTTCTATATCAGCAACTGTTATTTCTTCCTTGTAGTATAATTCATTCATATAATCATATACTGCAATTTTTTTAGATTTTAAATATTCAGACGCAAATATAAATATTCCTATGAATAATATTATAAAACTAAATATTATTTTTAGATTTTTTGACATTTCTTATTACTAAATATGCACCAGCACTAAGTATAATAGCACCAACTACATATTTTAAAGTAGAAGATAAACTAGTTATAGGACAATCTATTATATTATTTAACCAACTAACTTCAGTATTAACTTCTTGACTAATTTCAATACTATCAATATTGTCTAAATTACCAATATGAATTGTACCATCTTCGTCAGTATAAATATCTTCATTATCTTGAGTATATCTTAATAAATAATCTTGAATATTAATTGAATTTCTTCTTACTTCTTCTCCGTTTTCATGTACGTATAATAATCCTGTTTCAGTTATTTCAAAGAATATTTCCATAGTGTCATCTGTATCTATAATACAGTATAACCCTGGTGTTAAAGTTACATCAACGTATGATTCATTAGAACGGAATGAATGAACAATTTTATCATTTGAATCATCTATAACTTTAATAATATTAGCGCTATCTTCTAAGTCACTATAAATTCTTATAGAATATTCTTCTTCATAATAATCTTCATCATATACATAATCACTTTCATCTATTGTGAATTCTTGTACGTAGCTACTATCAGTTACTGATATTAATTGTTTTTTTGGAATTTGATAATTTGTATCAGTAACTCTTTCCAAAGTATATACACCTTCACTTAAAATGTTATTTAAAGTTACATATGTTCTAGTTGTAGTAAAAGTTGTTACTAAATCACTACTATTACATGTTGTTGTTGCACAATATCCTTCATAAACACGATAAGATAAACCATTTATATAATTACCATCACTATTAACAATGCTTATTCTTACATTAGTATTTGTATTTGTGATTTCATCTATTTTTGCAACAATGCTTTCTTCTATACTACTTGAACTATTAGTATAAACTCTACCATAAATAGCATCATTATAACCATAATTTGAATATTTATATACAGAATAATTATATCCTGTCCCTGTTATATAAATTTCGAAATCGTCTTTATTATAACTAGTTAAACTACTAGATGGAATTCTAATTTGGAAAGAACCATCCCCATTACTAGTTACTGTATTATTAATTATTGTTGCACTTGTAGGTGCATTATATAATCTTACACTTGGTGTAGAATTTAAATTGTTAGTTTCTACATCAATTACGTTTGAATAATAATAATCTCCATTTCTAGTAAAAGATATATCTTTATCTAAAAATTTAATATAACTATTATTAACTGAATAACTTTTAGCGTTAGTTACTAATTTGTTAATATAATAACAAATTGTATCACTTGTATTACTTGAAATGTATTCTTTCATGCTAGAACTAATATTTACGTTATTTCCGTTTAAATAATCTTCATACCATAAAATCGCTACTTGAGCAATATAATAATTTTTATAACTACTATTAGTTACAGAACTATTATTTATTATATAAGTGTATCCTGCATTAACTTCTTCAGGATCTCTTAATGTTGTGCTAGTAGTAAATCTTGTATTGTTATCTAATACATATAGATTATAACTACTTGCTTGATGATAATATACAGGTAAACCTTCTATATATTCATATTTTGTACTACTTGCATATGCGGTAATAGTACTTGAATAACTTGCTGCTTTAACATTAGTTGCAAAGCCTAAAATACATGCTAGGCTTAATAAAATTTTTGAAAAGTTTTTCATATTTCATACCTCTTTCTTTATTTGGGTCTTATTATACACTATTTTTCTAAAAAAGCAAGTTTTTTAGAATATAAAAAAGAAGCATTAATTATGCTTCTTCGATTGTTTCTTCAGTACTAACTTCTTCAGTAGTTTCTTCTACTGCAACTACTTCAGTTTCTAACTCTTCATTTTCATCGCTTAAGAATTGATTTTCTAATACTTCACTTGGTTCATCATCCATTAAACCTTTTTCTAATTCTATAGTAATATCACTATATTGTTTAGCACCAGTTCCTGCTGGGATAAGTTTACCAATAATAACATTTTCTTTTAATCCTGTTAAATTGTCAACTTTACCTTTGATAGCAGCATCTGTTAATACTCTTGTAGTTTCTTGGAATGATGCAGCTGATAAGAATGAATCAGTTTCAAGAGAACTCTTAGTAATACCTAGAATGATTGGTCTACCAGTAGCTGGTACTCCACCTTCTAGTAATACTTTTTTGTTTCTTTCAGTAAATTCACGAATAGAAACTGTTAATCCTGCAACTAAGTCAGTATCTCCTTCATCAACAACTCTCATCTTATTAATCATACGGCTAGCGATAATTTCAACGTGTTTATCTGAAATATCAACACCTTGAGATTTATAAGCTTTTTGTATTTCAGTTAAGATATATTCTTGAGTAGTTATAGGGTCTGTTACTGCTAATAATTCTTTTGGTGAAATAGTACCTTGAGTTAATTTGTCTCCGGCATTTACTTCGTCACCAACTTCAACATTAAGTTTAGCGCCATAACTTGTAATATGATCTCTAGCTTCTGTTTTATTAGCAACAGTAACTTTCCATTTACCATTAACATCTTCAATTATTTCAACTTTACCAGTAATTTCAGCGATAGTTGCTTTACCTTTTGGATTTCTAGCTTCGAATAATTCTTCAACTCTTGGAAGACCTTGAGTGATATCTTCTCCACCAGCAACACCACCTGAGTGGAATGTACGCATTGTTAACTGAGTACCTGGTTCACCGATTGATTGTGCGGCCATTATACCAACAGCTTCTCCGGTTTCAACGATATTACCAGTTGCTAAGTTACGTCCATAACATTTTTGACAAACACCATTTGGACTCTTACATGTTAATATACTTCTAATTTCAACTTCTTTAATTCCAGCTTTTTCTATTTTAGAAACTAAACTTTCATTAAGAAGTACATCTTTATCAGCGATAACTTCTTTAGTTTCTGGATGAATTACTTTTTTAGCAGTAAATCTTCCAACTAATCTTTCAGCAAGTGGTTCTACTACACTACCATCTTTATCATTAAGTAAATCTTTAACAACTAATCCTGATACACAGCCACAATCTTCATCTTTAACGATAATATCTTGTGAAACGTCTACTAAACGACGAGTTAAGTATCCTGAATCGGCTGTACGTAACGCTGTATCTGTATCTCCTTTACGAGCACCATGTGTTCCTAAGAAGAATTCGTTAACTGATAATCCGTCACGTAAACTTGATAAGATTGGGATTTCTACTGATGAACCATCTGGTTTTGCCATCAATCCACGCATACCTGCCATTTGACAGAATTGGTCTGCACTACCACGTGCTCCTGAGTTCATCATCATGAATACTGGATTATGAACATCATTTTTAGCTATATCGCTTAATTTATTTTTAACTTGATCTTTAACTCCGTTCCATACAGCGCAAACACTTGTATATCTTTCTTCTTCAGTTATAAGACCACGAGCAAATTGTTTATTAATTTTGTTTACTTTATCTTGACCAGCTTCAATAAATTCTTGTTTAGAAGAATCTACGATGATGTCTGATAATGAAACTGTAACACCAGCTATTGTAGAATATTTAAATCCTAAATCTTTTAACTTATCAAGCATAATACTTGTTTCAGTTGTTTTATATAATTTAAATATTTGAGCAATGATGTTTTGTAAAATCTTTTTATCAAAAGGTTTTACTAAAGGCATATTTTTTATTACTTCTGGAATATTTTCTCCCATATCTATGAAATAGTTCATTGGGGTAACTCCACTAATATTTTCTTTAGTTGGTTCATTAATATATGGGAATGTATCTGGTAATATTTCATTAAATATTAATTTACCAGCAGTTGTAACTAAATATTTGTCTTTAACTTCGTCTAAGAATAGTCTATGTTTAAATGATGAAACAGGAAGTGCTATTCTTGTATGAAGAGTTATTTCTCTTCTTTCGTAAGCCATAATAGCTTCATTACTATTTTTATAAACTTTACCTTCATTTGGAAGTCCAGCTTCTTCTATAGTTATATAATAGTTTCCTAATACCATATCTTGTGATGGAGTAACGATTGGTTTTCCATCTTTAGGTGAAAGAATGTTATTAGCACCAAGCATTAATATTCTAGCTTCTGCTTTTGCTTCTTCACTTAATGGTACGTGAACGGCCATTTGGTCACCATCGAAGTCTGCGTTGAATGCAGCACATACTAATGGGTGTAATCTAATAGCTTTACCACCAACTAATTTAGGTTCGAATGCTTGAATACCTAATCTATGCAGTGTTGGGGCACGGTTAAGCATTACTGGATGTTCTGTAATAACATCTTCTACTATATCCCAAACACATTCGTTTCTAGTATCTATTAATTTTTTAGCACCTTTAATATTATGAGCTAATCCGCGAGTAACTAATCCATTAATTACATGTGGTTTAAATAATTCAAGTGCCATTTCTTTAGGAATACCACATTGATACATCTTTAAGTTTGGTCCAACAACGATAACTGAACGACCAGAGTAGTCAACACGTTTTCCTAATAAGTTTTGACGGAAACGACCTTGTTTACCTTTTAACATACTTGATAATGATTTTAAAGGTCTATTACCAGCAGCAGTAACGCTTCTACCACGTCTACCATTATCAAATAATGTATCAACTGCTTCTTGAAGCATACGTTTTTCATTTTGAACAATTATTGATGGAGCACCTAGTTCTAATAATTTCTTTAAACGATTATTTCTATTAATAATTCTTCTATATAAATCATTTAAGTCAGATGTCGCAAATCTACCACCATCTAATTGAATCATTGGACGAAGTTCTGGAGGTATAACTGGTATAACATCCATAACCATCCATTCTGGTTTATTTCCACTTTCTTGGAATGCAACTAAACAATCTAAACGTTTAACTAATCTTATACGTTTTTGTCCAGTAGCACCATCTAATTCACTACGTAATTCTTCTATTTCTTTATCAATGTCAACTTCTTTTAATAGTTTTTGGATTGCTTCAGCACCCATACCTACTTCAAAGTTATTTCCATATTTTTCATAATAAGCTCTATATTCTTTATCACTTAATGTTTGTTTCTTTTCTAATGGTGCAGTACCTGGATTAATTACAACGTAACTAACAAAGTATAATACTTCTTCTAAGTCTCTTGGACTCATATCAAGTACTAATCCCATTTTAGAAGGAACACCTTTAAAGAACCAAATGTGTGAGCAAGGAGAAGCAAGCTCAATATGTCCCATACGTTCACGACGTACTTTAGAACGAGTTACTTCTACTCCACATCTATCACATATTACATTTTTATATCTTAATCTTTTATATTTACCACAACTACATTCATAGTCTTTTGTTGGTCCAAAGATTTTTTCACAGTATAAACCATCTCTTTCAGGTTTTAGGGTACGATAATTTATTGTTTCTGGTTTAGTAACTTCACCATGTGACCAACTTCTAATTTTTTCAGGACTTGCAATACCTATTTTAATTCCTTTAAAATTATTTACTTCTAACATTAAATTTCATCCCCTTCTATATCTCCATTTGAAATGGCTTCTAATTCTTCTTCAGTAGGATCTTCATCTAGTTCAAAATCTTCATCATTTTCTTCATCAGGAACATATTCAGTATCAGGTTCTACTATTGGAGTAGTTTCTTCTACTATTTCTTTATTTACATCTATTTCATCTATTGTAATAGCAACGTCATCATCACTTTCTTCTAAATCTGATAAGTCATGAATTTCGTCATTATTATCAATTACTGAAATATCTAATCCTAATGCTTGGAATTCTTTTATTAAAACTCTAAATGATTCTGGAATACCTGCACGACTTAAGTTCTTACCTTTAACTAAAGCTTCATAAACTTTAACACGCCCAACAACATCGTCTGATTTGATAGTCATAATTTCTTGTAAAACATGAGCAGCACCATATGCATATAATGCCCAAACTTCCATTTCACCGAAACGTTGTCCACCAAATTGTGCTTTACCACCTAATGGTTGTTGAGTAACTAATGAGTAAGGTCCTGTAGAACGAGCATGTAATTTATCATCAACCATGTGATGTAATTTAATCATGTACATTACACCAACAGCAACTCTATTTTCGAATGGTTCACCAGTACGTCCGTTATATAGCACTGTTTTACCATCTTCATCAATACCTGCTTCTTTCATCATTTCAGCGATATCATCAACTGTTGCTCCATCGAATACTGGAGTAGCGCAGTGAACACCTAATTTTTTAGCAGCCATACCTAAGTGTAACTCTAAGATTTGTCCTAAGTTCATACGAGATGGAACACCTTGTGGGTTAAGTACTATATCTACTGGAGTACCATCTGGTAAGTAAGGCATATCTTCTTCTGGTAATATTAATGAAATAACACCTTTGTTACCATGTCTACCTGACATTTTATCTCCAACTTGGATCTTACGTTTTTGAATTATATAAACTCTTATAACTTTAGATACACCAGCTGGTAATTCATCACTATTTTCTTTAGTAAATATTTTAACATCATGAACTATACCATCAGCTCCGTGTGCAACACGTAATGATGTATCTCTAACTTCACGAGTTTTTTCACCAAAGATTGCATGTAATAATTTTTCTTCACTAGTTAATTCTTGAACTCCTTTTGGAGTAACTTTACCTATTAAGATATCTCCTTCATGAACTTCAGTACCAATTCTAATGATTCCGTTAGCGTCTAAGTTCTTACGAGCTTCTTCACTAACATTTGGAATATCACGAGTAATTTCTTCTGGTCCTAATTTTGTATCACGGCAATCAATATCATAATGTTCTATATGTAGAGATGTATAAACATCGTCTTTTACTAATCTTTCATTTAATACTACAGCATCTTCATAGTTATAACCATTGAATGTCATAAATGCTATAGTCATATTTTTACCTAATGCTAATTCACCTTTTTCAGTACTTGTACCATCAGCGATAACTTCACCACGATGTACTTTATCACCTTTTTTAACTATTGGTGAATGATTTATACATGTTTCAGCATTACTTCTTTCAAAGTTTGCTAAGTAATAAACATCTTTATCTTTAGCATTTTTAACTATAATCTTTTTACTATCAGCATATTCTACTACACCATCAGCTTTTGCAACGATTGTTGATCCTGAATCTCTTGCAGCAATATATTCTACACCAGTACCAACGTAAGGTGCTTCACTTTGTAATAGAGGAACTGCTTGACGTTGCATGTTTGATCCCATTAGTGCACGGTGAGCATCATCGTGGTCTAAGAATGGAATACAACTTGTAGTTATAGAAACTACTTGACTTGGTGCAACATCGATAAAGTTAACTAATTCTTTTTTAACGATTAAGTTTTCACCATTTAAACGAGCAACTACTTCTTTATCAGTTAAATTATTATCTTTATCCATTCCAATAGTAGCTTGAGAAATATAATAGTCACTTTCTTCGTCTGCTGTTAAATATACTATTTCGTCAGTAACTTTACAATCTACTACTTTTCTATATGGAGTCATTATGAAACCATACTCATTTACTTTTGCATAACTTGCTAATGAAGTTATAAGACCGATATTAGCTCCTTCTGGAGATTCGATTGGACAAATTCTACCGTAGTGAGAAACGTTAACGTCACGAACTTCCATACCAGCTCTATCACGAGATAATCCTCCTGGCCCTAAACTTGATAAACGTCTCTTATCTGTTAATTCAGCGATTGGATTAACTTGATCCATGAATTTAGATAATTGACTTGAACCAAAGAATTCTTTCATGGCAGCAGTTACTGGACGAATATTAATTAATGTCTTTGGAGTAACTGTTTCTAATTCTTGAGTAGTCATTCTTTCACGAATAACTCTTTCCATACGAACCATACCAGTTCTAAATTGATTTTGGATTAATTCACCAACTTGTCTTACACGACGATTTCCTAAATGGTCTATTTCATCAATGCTTCCAATATCATCTAATAAATTTAAGTAATATGAAACTGATGCATAGATATCACTTATTGTTAAACGTCTAGAATCAATTGATTGATCATTACCAATAATCTTAATCTTAGCTTGTTCGTTATTTTTATCATATACAAGAACTTCTTGTACTTTATTGTATTCATCTAATTCTTCATTAATAGTTACAGTTTTAACATTATAACCATTTTCAAATAAAGGTCTGATACTTTCTAAAGTAGCTTTATCAATTACAGTACCTTCTTTAACGATGATTTCTTTACCATCTTTGATATTTTCTGCTATTTTTTGTCCTAATAAACGATCAAGTACATTTAACTTCTTATTGAACTTATATCGTCCAACTTTAGCTAAATCATAACGGAATTTATCAAAGAAACGTGTAATTAATTGATTTTTTGCTGAATCAAGAGTTGCAGGTTCTCCTGGTCTTAATTTTTCATAAATTTCAATTAATGCTTCATCTGTATTCTTAGTTGAATCTTTTTCTAAAGTATTTCTAATAAATCTATTATCACCAAATACTTCTAAAATTTCTTCATCACTAGATAAACCAATTGCACGTAATAGAGTTGTTATAGTCACTTTTCTAGTTCTATCTATTCTTACATAGATAACATCTCTTGCATCTAATTCAAACTCTAACCATGTACCTTTGTTAGGTATCATTTCTCCACTTACAACTGGACGTCCATTTTTATCTATTTCACGTTTAAAATAGATACTTGGACTACGTACTAATTGAGATACAATAACACGTTCTACACCATTAATAATAAATGTACCAGCTTCAGTCATCATAGGCATGTCACCTAAGAATACTTCTTGTTCTTTAACTTCACCTGTTTCATTAATGAAAACACGTGCTTGTACTTTTAATGGAGCACTGTATGTTACCATTCTCTCTTTAGATTCTTTTACACCGTATCTAGGTTCATCAAAACAATAATCACTAAAACTAAGGGATATATTACCAGTGAAACTTTCTACAGGAAATAAATCTTCAAATACTTCTTTAATTCCTTCTGTTAAGAACCAATTATATGAGTCCTTTTGAATTTCTAATAAATCTTTTAAATCGTATTTATTAGATGTTTTTGAGAAAGATCTTCTTTCTCTATGGTCACCAAATTTTTCTACTTTGTATGCCACTCAAGTTCACCCCAATACTAGATTTTTTTTAGTGTAGTCATAAATAAAGAGACTACGCCACCAATTTAAAATTTTATCAACAAAAAATGGTTATGTCAACGCTTTTTACAAAGAATTACAAAAAAACCTTTGCTTTTACTAACAACGTTTACATCATAAACATTTTTTATCTTCTCTATTGTACTTTTGGCTCCGTGATCTTTATTCATCACGAACCATAATTCTCCATCATCGGTTAAATACTCAGCTGCATTTTCTATTATATTCATATAAACACTTTTACCTGCTCTAATTGGAGGATTAGTAATTATACAATCATATTTTTTGTTAATATTTTCATATATATTACTAATAAAAGCGTTTGCATTTACGTTATTGTTTTTTATATTTATATTAGATAAATGTACTGCTCTTTTATTTACATCTATCATATCTACGTTCGAATTCATTATTTTGGATAAAGTTATTCCTATAAAACCATAACCACATCCAACATCTAACACATTTATATTTTTTTTACCGTTCTCAAAATAAGTTTCTAATAATAATTTACTAGCAAAATCTACTCTATCTTTTGAAAAAACTCCTAAATCACTAGTAAAATTTAAAGTTAAATCTTTGTATTTATATATTATATTTCTATATTCACTTTTTAAGTTTTCGTCATTAGTGAAATATTGTCCCATTAACATTCCCCTTTTTTAGATATAATTTAATTATAACATATAAAATAACAAAAAAAAAGAAAAAGTTTTAATTAGCTATTTTTGAGACTTTTTCTTTATTATGTTGCATTATCTTTATTAATTGCATATAAGGAACTATAAATGGTTCTTCTACACTACTATCAATTAATTCCCCAAATGTATTTTTTAATGGACCTTGTAATCCGTTATTATTTTCATAAGAGAATTCATAAGCAGCATCTACTATCATTTTCTTTTCCATACTAGTTGCTTTTATTGTTGGAACTTCTAATGATGGTTTATGATATATTCCTAATATTATCTCACCTATCATCTTAAAGAAATAATTCGCAAGTTCTTCGTCATTGTTTTCGTATTCATAAAATTTAGTGAAACAATAGTCTAACGTTTCATCTTTGTTGCAATCATAAATATAATTTATATGATTTTTTAATTTATTTTCTATACTCATATTATATCACCTTACTAATTATAAGATAAATATATCATACTTTTTATATTGTTTCAATTATTATGAATTAAGATTTTTTGTTGTTGTAGTTTTTTTCTTCTTTGAAGATTTCTTTGTAGTTTTAGATTCCGTTGTTTTTACTTTAGTTGTTTTAGAAGCACTTGTTTTATTTGTTGTTATAGTTTCAGTAGTTGTAGTTTCTTTTTTATTTAATGATTCATATAAGTATTCATAATAATTATTTTTTATAGCTAAAGAACTCATTTTAATTTTCATATCTATACTTTGATTTATTCTTTGTAATTCTTCAATAGAATATGTTTTATCAGTGAAATATTCTATGTCAGTTTTTGATGCATCATAGTATGCATATTCGTTCTTCCAGGAACCATCAGCAAAAACTACTAATGATTCGTAATCTTCACTTAGTAAATCACTACCCATGTAAAGACGAGGATCATAATCTAAATCAAATAAATTTGCTATAGTTGGTAGAATATTAATATATGATGTATATTCTTTGAATGTTTTTGACTCTAATTTACTATTATATATTACAAATGGAACTCTTTCAGCTTCATAATCTACACTAGTATCATAATCTAGTACACTATTTATAACGCTTGTAGATAGACCATAAGGATAATGATCACCAAACATAACTATAACAGTATCATCTAAAATACCTTTTTCTTCTAACCCTTCAAGTAATATTCCTAAAGCATTATCTAATATTTTTAATTTAGACTTATAACGTTTTAAATCTTTTTTAATATTTAAATTTTTATATAAATCTAAATACATATCTCCCTCTTTAGATGAATAATAGTATGGTTGATGACTAGAAACAGTAGTTAACCAAGTCATAAATTTACCATCACTGTAATCTTTATCTAATATTTTTAATACTTCAGTCATAAAATCTTCATCACTCGACCAATTTTTATATTGATTAGAATAACTAATTCCTAAGTCTTCTACTCCATAATATTTACCACTACCTAGATTTGTATGTATTTCATTTCTAAAGTAATAATGTTCTGTGTAATTATGTGCACTAAAAGTTTTATATTCTTGTTTATTAAATAAATTAAATATGCCTTGAAAATAAGTGTTTTCTTTATATTCGTTTGCAGTACACGTATTATAAATAGAATATAAACCTGTCATACCACTCATTTCATTATTACCAGTACTACAACTATTACGTGGAGAATAATTATTTTCCCAATGCCATCCGTTACTATACATTTTATAAAAGTTTGGATAATCACTTTCATTAATTAAAATATCATTTACACTTTCTAACATTATTACAATTAAATTTTTATCTTTGAATAACCCAGTGTAATCATTTTTATCAGTTATTGTGTTATTTATAAAATAATTATTTAAAATATTTAATTTTTTATTTGTTTCATTTTTAATTATTTCTTCCCATTTTGTATCATCAAATATTCTAGAGTTATTTGTACCAGAATTATTTTTTCTATTATTTTCTATACTATATTCATCAGTTATTTCACTTGGAAATAAATAATTTTTTCCATCTAATATTCCATACATAGTTATACCAAATTGTTTTATTGCAATACTTGGTACACTAGGGTTTTTAAATAATTTGCTATTACTAACTACTTGTAATTTATTTTGCATAAAAGGAATATATAAAGTACTAAAATGTAAAACAACAAATGCGATTAATACTAGTAAACTTATTCCAATCTTTTTTAAAAATCTAATTTTATCAAGGGTTTTATAATTATTCTTTTCTACACTTATATTAAATTTCTTAATAATTCTTTTGTTTAGGAAAATATAGTAAAGAATAGATATAACAAATGGTAATAAATTGAAATAATAATACCATTTAAAAGAAAGTATAAATTCTCTAATATAGTCTATAACAGCACCTAACTGACTACTAGTTCCTAAAGACATATATACACCAATATAATTATTAAAAGCTGTTTCTACTAAAGCATAGAAAGAACAAATAAAAATTATTCCAATATTAATATACTTATTTATCTTTTTAGGTATAAAGTATTCTATATTAGCTACAATAAAACTTATTATAAGAGTACTTAATATAATTCTTATACTAGCCCAAACTAATAAACTGAAAAAGTTTGTTATTTTAAATATTATTTCTACCATTAATAGTAAAATAAAATTTATTAAA
>JAZLAK010000096.1:0-2292 GCA_045613165.1 Bacilli bacterium
TTAGAAATAGTAATTTCTTAGGGACCTTAAAATATCCCTTTTTTGCCTCCTAAACCCCTAGAAATATGAGCACTTTAGAGAGTAAAAATCGCAGAAAAAGTGATTAAAAATGGCTTGTCGACCCCCCTCCCATGGGGTGAAAAAACATACCCAAAAACGAAAAAATGCTAAATTATATGCCTTAAAAATACCCACTTTTTTAGGGGTATTTTTAAGTCATTTTTTGTAATATATACCATTCTTTCAGCTCCATATTTTAGTGTATTTTCATATAGCTATATTTAATGTATTTACCAATATTATCTATTATATATATGTTATATTATATGATTTATATAAAGTGCATAAAAATACTATTTAACTATTATAATATTGTGTATGTTCCCAAAAAATAAGGGTTAACACATATAATGTTAACCCTTATTACACCAGAAGAGAAATATTATTATGAAGAACCAAGATGAAATACAGATACAGAAATAGATTAGCTTACATTCTTGCACCATGTAAGCTATATCTATACTAATCTCTGTAACCATATTTCTTATTAATATATTCCCTATCTTTATCTAAACATGCTGTATATATATTATAAATTTTAAGACGTTCGCCATTGATATCACCGGCTATTATTTCTGTTTTATAATAATACTCTTCTTTGTTGTGATTACAGAATGTATTTCTTCTGTCTGTTCTATGTAAGTTTAATAACTTTTTCCCTAATTTAGTATTTGCTTTGATTTCTTTATATATTTCAAATTCTCCTCGTTCGATTTCACCCTCATTATTTTCTTTACAAAATAACATATCTGGTTCGCAATGACCATATTTAACTATTGATTTTTTAATTAATAATTTTTTAGCTAATATCTTTTCCTCGAATCCACGCCATGGACCTGGAACAGAAGTTCCATCCTCTCTTGTGAGGTCATACATATTCTCACCAAATTTATTACGGTAAATACCACCGATGGCAACGATTGTATCACCTACTACTGTACCAATTTCTTCTACTATACCTTTTGCGTTTACTACTGTATTTGTCATATTCTTATTCCTTTAACTAGAACATATAAAGTTCTAGTTCCTTTCATTATAATGTGAGATGTTTCCTCTATCCTCATGAGGCTTCCTATTATACTAAGTCAAGGCTTCTATGCATTTTAATTTTTTCTGACTTAGGTAATAAAAATTATTCTTATTACACCTTAAGAATATATAAGGATTAATATAACTTATACAGGTTATAATCTTTATATGTTCCCAAAAAAGAAAACCAGTTACTTACTCAGAATTTCATCTACCTGTGTAGACTTCTCTGTTAAACACTTTGGTATCTTTTTTATTTCTTTGAATCCCAGTAATTATAAACGCCTAATTTATTGGCTTCTTGCATTATAGCAAGCATTCTACCGAATGGGAACCATCCGGTACAATAAGAAACTTGCTTAGCAAGAAGTTCTTTATACTCTTTTAAAGCAGCTTCTGCTTCATCATATTTATAACTAGCGACCATAGACTTAATGTCATTAAGGTCTACTTTGATTTCATCTTTATATAACGTTAATTTGTTATTGATTATGAAACCACCTGTACCATTAGTAACTTTGTTGAAACATTGATTAATTAATTCATGATCGTGTTCAACTGCTGCAATAGCAGCTTTGAGAGCTATAGATTTTTTAGCATTAATAGTAATTGGTTGTGCAGCTATTGCTGCTCCTTCAGCTGCTGCGACTGCTACTGGTGTTATTGCAGTAGCATTAACAATGATACCAAAGAAAAAAGCAATAACTAAAGAAATGATTGTTGTGTTGATTATATTGTTATACATAATTTAAATCTCCTTTTAAGTATAAAATTTATTTTATTCTACTACCTTTAGAATATATAATACAATAGATAATAAATACAAATCGACCATACAAAAAATAAAGGTTACCATACAAATTGTATATAACCTCCGAATATATTTGAGAGTAATATAGAAGCAGACATTAAAATATAAACACTATTACCACTAAAGGATTTCTCCTGTCATGGTATAATGTTTATATTTTAATTTAATGATTTCATAATTAATTATTTCTGCTTCGTCATAAGCTTCAGCTTCTAAAAGCTGTTGAAGCTTTATAAAAGGTGTATTTATTTTAATTATTTCCATTTTTTACAAATTCCTATCTTTTAAATTCTCTTGGAAGTACCATATAAAAATAATCATCGCCTTCGGTTGGTCTTATTACAAGAGGTGATTTTGCATTGGAAAATTCCATAATAATATCATCTCCTGAT
>JAZLAK010000097.1:0-3361 GCA_045613165.1 Bacilli bacterium
TTAGAAAGATCATTCTTTATATAAGTTAAATTTTTATTTAATTTATTAGTAAACGTATTTATTAATTGTTTTCCATAAATTTCATATGTAGTATTATCTACACCAACTTCATTTTCTGGAACCAATCTCCAATTTATTGCATATAAAGAACCTTGGAAATATTTATTATATGGTACCCAAACATAAATTTTTATACGTATACTTTCAATTAACTCTGAATTTTCAATATTTTCAAAATCTATAATGTCGTCGTTTCCACCGTTTTGTGTTTTTGAAATTAGTTCTTGAATATTATTTATAGTTATGACATTATCTAATGATATTTCTATATTTTCATTATGAGCTGCAGTTTCAAATAGATTTACGTATGTTTCATTTAATGAACTAAATGTATTTTTCCAATAAACTTCATCTTCATTACTATCTATAATGATTTTTGCTATAATTTTTATATTCTTATTGTTTTCTTCTGTATTTCTTGGTAAATTTGAAATAATATCATCTAATCTTAAGAAACATTTATCTGTTTTATTTTGATTGAAGAATGATGTTATTGTTTTTAACCAACCGATATCGTATACATCATTTGCGCCAAGAGCAACAGGACCTGCGTAGAAATTATTGGAATCTGTATAAAATTTTATATCTTGTTCTAAAAGATTTGCATGTAAATCTTTATTACTATTTTCAAATCTCTTAAATATTCCTAAAATTTTGTTTGCTTCATCATCCTTTGCATCCAACAATCTATTTAATCTACTTATTGTTATGTTTGTTATAAGATTTGAATTTGTATTATAATTTGATGCATGCCATTCATTATCTTGCCAAATTGTTGCGTAAATTAATGATGCCTTCGTATTATCCTTTTGCCAGAAAATTGTTGGGAAAACGTTTTTATCTGTTCCAAATTCATCTGCTGGTTGATTAAACCAGTCAAAAGTTAAATAATTTTCTTGTGCAGTTGTAGAAATATCGTTATCATTATATTCTAATTTAAGAGTAGGTTTTCTAAGTAATTCTGAAACACTTGGGTCGTTATCACGTTTATTACGTCCAATAAAAATCCATTTATTATTAACGTCACTAGTAAATAATTTTCTTTCACCATAAAGATTTCTAAACTCAAGTTGTTCAAATAATTTACAAGTTAATGCTTCAATACTTCCGTTTTCTGTAGTTTTTCTTTGAATACCTGTTAATTTATTATCACCTCTAATTACTCTTATATTAACTGGTAATTTAGAAGTAACCCAATTAATAGTTTTACCGTTATTATTCTTATCAATAACAGAACCTCCTTCAACAATTAAGTTTATTGGCAAATCAAAATAATCAGCTTCATCATTATTATTAAAAATTGCTCCATTAGTGTTTGTTATATTCTTTATGTGTTTTGGGTTATTTGTAATCGTTTTTGTAACCAATCTATGCATACGAATATTATTGCTATCGTCTCTTTCATAATCAAAATAAATAAATCTTTTTCCAATAGTTTCGGCATCATTTTTTTCTATTAAAAGATCTAAATTTTGTTGTCCAAATATTGAAACTAATGAAGTAGCTAAACGTGAGTTTTTATCTCTGTTATATTCTTTAATAATTGGAGAATAATCTATTTCTATTTTTTCTTGGAAAGTTTTATTTAAATTTTCGTTATTTGCAGGATAAACATCAACAAAACCATCTAATGCACCTATAATAGTTTTATTTATTTTCCAAATATTTATATTAGTAGAATTAAGAGTATTTATATCGTATTGTAAATCTGGTCTTGTTTGAATAACTTCATTTTTACTTAAATCATTATGATTAGAGAAAGATTTTGTAGTAAATAAAGGTAAAACTAAATTTAAATTCGATAAAACTCCATCTATATCATTATAATTATAATTAAAACCTTCTTTATTTTCTCCAAAATCTGCTACTATACTATCCCAAATTGTTGAATTAAATCTCCATTGTATTTCTATTGCATTAATTGGCAAAACAGGAATGCTGAATAATGTTTTATTAAATGATATATATTTTGAACCACCAATTTCAATATCCATAAACACATTAGCATTTTCTTCATCAACCAATAAAGAACCAAAATTAAATTCAAAACATTGTTCATTAGAATTCCATACACCAGTAATTTCGGTGCTAGATTCTGACAAAGATTCATTATTGATTTTAACACCAGAACCAGTTAATCTAATTAAAGATGTAAGTTCATTATCAAACATATCAGCTACATCTTTAGAAAGATAATTATCACCAACACGTTTAGGATATTTTGTATAAATTTTTACTGTATTTTTTTGTCTATTTGCATTTTCATTATTAACTAATGGTATTTGTTTTTCTGATAATGCTGTATTATTTGAACAAACACCAAAGAACAAATTATTTTCTATACAATATTCAATTGAACCTCTATTTGGATTCATTACATCTGCGCCAGGTTCTAACCATTCTATAGTAATAACACCGTCATTTATCTTAATTTGATCATCATATAAATCAGTTTTTTGAAGTAAAACATATTCAGTAGGACATTCTTCATATCTTTCTGATAGTTGCTCAAACACTTCAGGATATTGCGTTTTTGAGATATAAATATATTCTATATCATTTATTAAAATTTTTGAAATTGGATTTTCATCCTTTTTAACAGTCAAAATAAATGTCATAGGATCAATTGAATTCCAAAGAGAAGTTCTTTCAGAAGTTATTCTAAATGAAATTTCTGCTTTATCAAAATCTTTATTAAATCCGTATAAACTTCCATGTAGTTTATATAATTGATAAAATGGAGATGTTTCATCACCACTCGTAACAGTTTCAGTATATAACTCAACTACGCTATCTGTTATATTTGCTGGACTATAAATAGTAGTTGAACATTTTACTTTTACATCATCTTTAATTTTATCTTTTGGTTTTAAATGTACATCAATTATAAATGATCTACTTACATTTTCTTCTTCAGTTAAGTGTGGATAAATTACGATTTCACTGTTTAATAGTTGATCTAAAGTTTCATTTACATTTAACCAATTTGGTAATCCAGATTTTTGGAATTCTACATAAACTTTACCGAGATTTAACAATTGATCAAATTCTAAAATTTTATCATCTGCATAAATTATTCTACTTAATATATAATTTACTAAGTCTAATAATTCTGTACTGTCTTTTAATGTACCGTCCTTTTTCCATAATGGTATTTCAGAAAAATCTTTGTTTCCATTTAATTTGTTATCATTATGATAACGTGTTTCTAAAACTCCATTTTCATTTTCGGTAACATTTCCATCTTCATCAAAATATAAATATTTATATTTTTTGAAAAAATCTTCTTGTATTTTAGGTA
>JAZLAK010000098.1:0-11092 GCA_045613165.1 Bacilli bacterium
GAGTAGATACTGCAACAACATTTCCAATAAGTGGTGGAATATTAGTTGGAAACAATATTGATGTAGGAGAAACACAAACATATTCATTTACATTAACATATGAAGAAACAGGAAAAAATCAAACAAATGACATGAACAAAAAGTTAGAAGCAAGAATAAATATAAAAGATGTATCAAGTATAAATCCATATAGTGGTAATACAAGTTCATTAGCTTACAATATTGTAAATAATGCAATATCAGGTAAAACTGGAACAACATTAGCAGGAACTCCAATTACTGAAGTAGCTAATTCAACAAGTCAATATGCTACTGGAAAATATGAGGTAAGGACTGACATTTCATTAGATGACTTAACATATGGGGATACAATGGAAGAGGCTAATAATGGTGAAAATTATGTATCAGGTTCCACTAAAGTTGAAATGTGTAATAGCGTAAAAGAAAAATATATTTCTGATGCATATGAATGTATGGATTCTTGCGTTTCAATTGGATATGTATCAGATTGTGATAGTGAAGGTAATCCATATATAGAAGTTATGGAAAGTGAAAAAACATTGAGTGTAACACAAGATGATTTAGGAGCAAGTTATTATTATAGAGGTGCGGTAGAAGATAATTATCTAGAATTCAATAATATGTGTTGGAGAATATTACGTATTGAAGGTGACGGTTCTATCAAAATCACATTAGCTGCACAAAAGAAATGTAGTGAAATAACTGAAAGTGATACAGGTACTGCATTTATTGGTACTGGTCATTATGGATATAACAAAGGTAAAGTAACAAATTCACTTGGGCAAGAATCACAATATTACAAATATGTAGCAGATTATTTAACAAGTCCAACAAGTGATACAACAAGTATGAAATATAAATTAGATGAATGGTATAATACAAATCTAAAGAGTGTAGAAAGAAAATTAAAGAAGGATACATGGTGTTTAGGAAATACAAAAGATGCATATGATCAATCAACAAATGCTTTATTATCAAGTAGTATAAATGATTTAATGTATAATAGAGAATATTTTAGTTATGATACATTCAGAAGACTTTATGGAATAAGTGATAAATATGCAACATTAAGATGTAATGGGAATAACTATGAAAGCCATGAATCATATATAGGGGCATTAACAGTAGATGAAGTAGTGTTTGCAGGAGGTCAAGTATATGCAGCTAATAGCAATTATTACTTAACAGATAATGCAACAAGTAATTACTGGTGGACTCTCTCTCCGGCCGACTTCGATGGCGTCGGTGGGCGCGATTACGCATTCGTCGTTTGCAGCACTGGCGACGTGTACTACGACTATGTGAGCAATGACGACTACAGTCTGCGCCCCGCAGTAACACTCGCATCTAGTGCAGTAATCACTGGAGGAAATGGAACAATAGGTAGTCCTTACTTAGTTGGATAAGGATGCTAAAGTAGTCGAAAGACTACGTCAATGATCTAAAATCTAAGAAGAAAAAGTCTTGTGAAAAAGTTTTCACAGGACTTTTAATTTATAAAAATAAATTATACAAAGTAGTAAGTCAAAAGAAAAAAATATGAAAAAATATAAAATAACAATACAAAAAATATAAAAAAAATGTTATACTATTTATATAGTAGAGAAGTGTACTATTAAGAGAATAAAAAGGAGAATAATTATGAATGTTATAAATGTAAAAAGTGAAATAGCACCATTAAAAAAAGTGTTATTACATAAACCAGGAAATGAATTATTGAACTTAACTCCTGATACATTAGGAAGATTATTATTTGATGATATTCCTTTCTTACCAGATGCTATAAAAGAACATGATGAATTTGTTAGTATCTTAAGAGATAATGGAGTGGAAGTTGTATTTTTAGAAGATTTAATGACTGAAGTATTAAATTTAAGTACTGATATAGAAGATAAATTTATAAGACAATTTATATTTGAAGCTGGTATACGTACTCCTAAATATAAAACTTTAGTATTTGAATATTTAAAAAGTTTTAAAGATAAAAAAGAATTAGTTTTAAAAACTATGGAAGGTATTAAAATTGGAGATATTCCAAGAAAGAAAAGAGAAGTTGAAAAGTCATTAGTAGATTTAGTTAGTGAGGAAAGTGAATTTATAGCTGATCCAATGCCTAATTTATATTTCACTAGAGACCCATTTGCAAGTTCGGGGAATGGTATTATTTTAAATAAAATGTATTCAGTAACTCGTAGTAGAGAAACTATTTATGCTGAATATATATTCAATTATCATCCTGAATATAAAGATAATGCAAAAAAATATTATGATAGATATTTACCTTATCATATTGAAGGTGGAGACGTTTTAAATTTAAACGAACATGTATTAGCAGTTGGTATATCACAAAGAACAGAAGCAGCCGCTATAGATGAACTTGCTAAAAATATGTTTAAAGATCCTAATTGTGAAATAGATACAATATTAGCATTTAATATTCCTTCAACCAGAGCATTTATGCATTTAGACACAGTATTTACTCAAATAGATTATGATAAATTCACATATCATCCAGGAATAATGGAAACTTTACAAGTATTTGAAATTACTGAAGGAGATATTCCTGAAAGTGATGAAGACTTAAACGTTGTGGAAATCAATGATTCTCTAGAAAATATATTAGAAAAATATATAGGAAGAAAAATCACTTTAATTCCTTGTGCTGGTGGAGAAAAAACATCAAGTGAAAGAGAACAATGGAATGATGGAACTAATACATTATGTATTGCTCCTGGAGTAGTAGTAGTTTATAACAGAAATAATATTACTAATAATATTTTAAGAGAACACGGAATTAAAGTATTTGAGATGCAAAGTGCTGAATTATCTAGAGGACGAGGAGGCCCTAGATGTATGAGTATGCCTCTTATAAGAGAAGAATTATCAAAAACTGAAATTAAGGAGGTTAGAGTTAATAATGAACCTGACTGGCAGAAATTTTTTAACATTGATTGATTATACACCTGAAGAAATAAGATATTTATTAGAATTATCAAAAATATTAAAACACAAAAAGAAAATACATGAACCACATGAATATTTAAAGGGAAAAAATATAGTATTATTATTTGAAAAAACTTCTACAAGAACTAGGTGTGCATTTGAAGTAGCTGGATATGATTTAGGTATGGGAGTTACATACTTAGATCCAGGTAGTAGTCAAATGGGAAAAAAAGAAAGTATTGAAGACACTGCTAAAGTTCTTGGAAGAATGTATGATGGTATTGAATATAGAGGTTTTGATCAAAGCATAGTTGAAGAACTGGGAAAAAATGCTGGAGTTCCAGTATGGAATGGACTAACTAATGAATTCCATCCAACACAAATGTTAGCAGATGTACTAACTGTTGAAGAAAATTTTGGATATTTAAAAGGAATAAAGTTAGTATTTATGGGAGATGCTAGAAACAATGTTGCAAACTCATTAATGATAGTTTGTGCAAAAATGGGAATGCACTTCGTGGCATGTAGTCCTAAAGAATTATGGCCTAATATTGATTTAGTAATAAAAGCGAAAGAAATCGCTGCAACAACAGGAGCAACAATAACTTTTAATGATAATGTTATGGAAGGAACAAAAGATGCTCATGTTATTTATACTGATGTTTGGGTATCAATGGGAGAACCAGACGAAGTATGGAATGAAAGAATTAGTTTATTAAAAGATTATCAAGTGGATACTAATGTAATGAATAATGCTAACCCAAATGCTATATTCTTACACTGCTTACCATCATTTCATGATTTGAAAACTACAATAGGTCAAGAAATAAATGAAAAATTTGGACTTAAAGAAATGGAAGTTACTGATGAAGTGTTTAAATCAAACAAATCAAAAGTGTTTGATCAAGCAGAAAATAGATTACATACTATTAAAGCAGTTATGTTTGCAACATTGAGGGATAAATAATGAGTAAAATAGTAGTTGCTTTAGGTGGTAATGCGTTAGGTAATTCACCTAAAGAACAATTAAGTATTTTAAATAACGTAGCTGAAATAATAGTAGATTTAATAAGTGATGGGCATAAAATTGTTTTAACACATGGTAATGGACCACAAGTAGGACAAATAAGTCTTGCTATGGAATATGCATCAAATGGTAGTGTAAAAACTCCTGAGATGCCTTTTCCTGAATGTGGAAGTATGAGTCAAGGTTATATTGGTTACCAATTACAACAATCATTGCAAGATGAATTAGAACGTAGAGGAATTGTTAAAAATTGTGCAACCTTAATAACACAAGTTCTAGTAGATGCAAAAGATAAAGCCTTTTCAAACCCTACAAAACCAATAGGAAACTTCTATACTAAAGAAGAAGCAAAAAAAATAGAAGATGAAAAAGGTTATCAATTTGTAGAAGATGCTGGACGTGGATATAGGAGAGTAGTACCGTCTCCTGAACCAATAGACATTATAGAAAAAAATGTTATTAAACAATTAGTAGATAATGACAATATAGTTATTGCAGTTGGTGGTGGAGGAATACCTGTTGTAAAGACCGATAAAATTGAATTATTATGGGGAGTAGATGCAGTTATAGATAAAGATAAATCAAGTGCTCTACTAGGTAAACTAATAGATGCTGATATTCTATTAATATTAACAGCAATTGACAAAGTTTATTTAAACTATAATACTCTTGAACAAATTGGGTTAAATAATTTAAGAGTTGAAGATGTAAAAAAATATATTGCATCTAATCAATTTGCAAAAGGTAGTATGCTACCAAAAATAGAAGCATGTATGTCATTCGTTAAAGATGACGATGAAAAGTATGCAATAATAAGTTCATTAGAAAATGCAAGAATGTCTTTAAAAGGTAAATCAGGTACAAGAATTAAAAGGAGATAAATATGGTAAAGAAGAAAAAATCAAAGACAATGCTATCGGCATTCTCAATTATTCTTATACTAATATTTGGTTTAGGAATAATATCACATTTACTTCCAAATGCTAAATTTGTTGGTGATGCAATAGTAAATGGAAGTGGTACAGTAGGTGCAAAATTATCAGATATTTTAATGTCACCAATATTAGGTTTTGAAGATGCAATTGATGTTAGTATATTCATTATGATTCTAGGAGGCTTCTTAGCTGTCATTGCTAAAACAGGAGCATTAGAAACTGGTATAAAAGTATTAGTACAAAAATTAAAAGGTAAAGAACTTATCTTAATACCTATCCTTATGTTTATATTTTCAATAGGTGGAACAACTTATGGTATGTTAGAAGAAACTGTAGGTTTTTATGTTTTATTAGCAGCAACAATGATGGCAGCAGGCATGGATCCATTAGTTGGTTCTGCTACAGTTTTATTGGGAGCGGGTTCTGGAGTATTAGGTTCAACTATTAATCCTTTTGCAACCGGGGCAGCAATAAGCGCATTGCCTGATGGAATACAAGCAAATCAAGGATTAATAATTGTTATAGGAGTTCTTTTATGGTTAACAACATTAGCAATTTCTTGTATATTTGTAATGAAATATGCAAGTAAAGTGAAAAAAGATAAAGGCTCAACATTCTTATCTTTAAGAGAACAACAAAAAGCTGAGAAAAAATTCGGTAAATATATTGAAAATAGTAAAGAACCGGCAACATTATCTAAAAATCAAAAAATTACATTAATATTATTTGGTTTAACATTTGCAATAATGATAATAGGATTTATTCCTTGGGGTGAATTTGGAATAACTATATTTGATAAATTTACTGGATGGCTAACAGGCGCTAGTTTAGGTAACTGGTGGTTCTACGAAAGTGCCTTATGGTTCTTAGTAATGTCAATTGTTATCGCAATAGTTAATAAATTCGGAGAAAAAACATTTGTTGATACATTTATAGATGGTGCTGACGATATGATAGGAGTAATACTAATTATTGCAGTAGCAAGAGGAGCAAGTGTATTAATGAGTAAAACTTATTTAGATAATTATTTAATATATAACGCAGCTGATATTTTATCTAAACTTCCAGAAATAATATTTGTTCCATTAAATTATATATTACATATAATATTATCTATATTAGTTCCATCATCATCTGGTCTTGCATCATTATCAACACCAATTATTGGACCACTTGCAAATGAGTTAGGATATAGTGTAGATGTAGCAGTTATGACTTTAGTTTCAGCAAATGGCTTAGTTAACTTAATTACACCAACTTGCGGAGCTATAATGGGTGGTTTAGCATTAGCCAAAGTAGAATACACTACATGGGTTAAGTGGGCATTTAAAATAGTACTTACTATAGCATTAGCTAACATAATATTACTATCTCTTTTTGCTCTAGTAATACATTAAGAAAAATATATAATTAAATTTGAAATTATAATTTAAAAGTGAACAAAACGCATTAATTAAACCTAGTTGAGTTATATTCAATTAGGTTTTTATATTGTAATAATTAATAGTCAATAAATATTTTGTAAAGTAATGAAACATCAAAAAAACTACTCTAAAAATATAGTAGTTATGTTATGAATTTACTATTTTTAATAGTTCTTTAAGTACATTATCATTTTCAATTTTACTTATATAAAAACATTTCTTTCCTAAATCTTTAAAACTTGCACCACAGTGATATAGAATTTTATTATCAAGTATAATAAATCTATCATGATATTTATTTGATAATCTCACTTTAATATTATTATATTGTTTATTATATTTCTCTAAGTCTATTTTATCTATTTCTTTAGTATAAATTATAATATTAACTTTTATTTTAGAACAAATATCTAAAAACTTTTTATCGATATAGTTATCAATAATTATAATATTTTTGGTAGCAGCATTTAATATATCAATAAGTAGGGAATAAGCATCATAAAATTGTCCTTCATAGAACATATCATTAATTTCTTTTTTCTTATCAAATTGTTTAAATGATTCTTGCAATAGTTTTATATCTTCAGTATTTTTCATAACTTGATTATTGATATATTTTTGTTCTAATAAATTTGAAGATATATATTGTCTCATTGAAATAAATGTATCTACAATTTTTAAACTCGCTGCAACTGCAACTTCGCTTTTTAATATTCCTGCAAGCATAGTAATACCATATTCTGTAAAAACATAAGGTAAATATCTACGGCCACCATAATTCTTTTTTGAACTTGAGGTGACATTTTGGCACCTCAAGTTATCATATTCTTCTTCAGATAATTGAAAGTAATAATTTTCTGGGAATCTTTCTATATTTCTTTGGACTTGTCTATTTAAATATTTTGTTTCATATCCAAAAAGTAGAGCGACATCACTATCAAGCATAACTTGCTTTCCTCTTATCTCATAAATCATATTAACTATTTCAATATTTTCTTTTTCTTGTATTTCTAACATACGCCCTCCTGAATTCTCAATAAAATTATACCAAACAAACGTTTTTAAAACAATATTTTTTTGCAAGTAAAAGAAATAGTTAAAGTGTGTATATAAAAACTTAATTTTTTAAGTTTTAAATTGCATTAATATATTGAAGTATATATATTTCACATTTATAACAAAAAGAAAAAAGCATATATATTTAAGTTTAATTAAATTTATGCTCTTTTTATTTCTCTTTTAATAAGTTTAGCATGTACAGCAATCTTTTTATCATTATCATAACAAGTAGATAAAGTTAATATTCTATCATTACTATTAATATCAGTATTAAAATCATGAATACTTCTACTAATTAATTTATTTAAAAAATTTGTATAATCAACATCGCTATAAAACTCAGTTCTAATATAATCATTAGTAGTAGGAATATTATATATACTAAATATTTGCCATAAAGTATTTTCATATTCAGTAGACAACTTTATTATATGATTATCAGTGTTATTTAACCAATCACTTTTTAAAGTATTTTTCAAAGTTCCAAAAATAGTTTTATTTTGTCTACCATGACCATATATGATAGTATTTTTTTCTTCATTACTTAGATTATTTCTATAATCTAAATAAACCCATCCACCACCATTAGAAGATTTATCAAAAGAGTGATTTAAATAATAATCATTATCTTTGGTTTGAACAAAAGGATAATTAACGTTAGTACCATTTACTTGTATCCAACCTTTAGTATCTTTATTAATATTCTTTAATTCTTCAAAATTAACATCTATTAAATCCATTTTTATATAATCCCAATAAGGGTTAGATTTATCAATATCTTCTTGCTCAATTATTTCTGTATTATCACTATCATTTTTAGTTTCAATAGTAGTAACCTCTAAAACTTTTTCAGTTTGTTTTTCTATCTCTTTATTTTCTTTAGACCATATAAGAATTTTTAGTAATGATATACTAAATAGAACTATTAGTACAAGAAAAATAATTAATAATACTAAGTTTTTTTTATTTAATTTTCTTACTTTAACTTTTCTGTATATAATGTTTTCTTCCATAAATATTCACCTATATATATCTTATTATAACATTGTTTTACTATTTTTTAAAATTCAAATATTATGTAAAAAGATGTATATAAAAATACAAAATTGTAATTTTAGTTGCATTTTTTTATGTTTATTAATATACTAAAATCAGGAGGAAACTAATGATGAAAAGATTTAAATTACTAGGGGTGTTATTGGTTGGTTTGATCTTACCTATACTAGTAAATGCTGAAACTTGTACAGAAGATTGCATTGCTAAAATAGGTGATGTTAAGTATGCAACATTACAAGATGCTGTAGATGCAGCTCCAAACGATGCTGAAACAACTATTGAAATACTAAAAGGTGGAAAAAATATACCAGGTTTCAAATTATCATCTGGTAAAAATGTAATCATAGATTTCAATGGCTATGAATTAGAACTAGGAGAACCTTTAGTAGGAAGTACTGGTACTGTAACTCAAAACTTCCAATTATTAAAAGATTCAACAGTTGTATTAAAAAATGGTACTTTAAAAGGTGCTCCGGCGGCAAAAAGATTAATACAAAATTATGCTAATTTAACTATTAAAGATATGACTTTAGACGGTAGAACATTAAATGAAGCTACTACAATTGCTATATCATTGAATAATGGTGAAGTAAATATTTTAGGTGAAACTAATATTTATGCTAAAAATGAAAATGGTATTGCATTTGATGTATACTATTGGCCAATTAATAATGGTTTACCAGCTTATCCAAATGGTACTCAAGTGTATATTGATACTACAGGAACTATAACTGGTGGAATTGAAGTTAATGGAGATGACACAAATTCAAAAACAACATTACATATAAAAAATATTAATCATAATGGTTTATTAGATATTAAAACTGGTTATGAAGAATATGTAACTATAGACGGCGGAACTTATACTACAAATGTTGAAGATTTATTAGATGAAAATGATCAAAAACAAGTAGAATCAAATGGAGAATATATAGTATATAATTTAAATGATGTAAGAGTTCCAAAAACTCCAGAAAATGGAAAAATAGTATTTGATAAAGAACAAGCATTCTTTGGAGATATAGTAACTATGACAATTACTCCAAATGAAGGATACGAATTAGAAAGTATTAAAGTAATTGATTTTTATAATAATGAAATTAAAGTAGAAAATAATAAATTTACTATGCCAAATAGTGAAGTATCTATTTCAGTAAAATTTAAAGCGATTCAAAAGGTTGTAGAACCAGTTGTTAGCGAAAAAATTGAAGTTGGAATTCAAGATACTTCAGCGACTCAAGATGTTTTATTAGAAAGTTTAAGTAAGTTAGATAAATTTAAAGATGAAAACGTTAACTTACAACTTGTAGTAGAAGACGTAAAAGCAACAGAAGAAATTACTAAAGAATTTACAAAATCTTTAGAAGATAATAAAGTTACTAGTGGTAAAATAGTAAGTTATTTTGATATTTCTATAGCAATAAAAGATGCTAAAACAAATGAAAAATTAGGAAACCTAACTGAGTTAACTAAAAAAATAGAGTTTAGTGTAGCAGTTCCTGAAGGAATTGAATCTGTTAAAGATGGTTTCGCAAGAAATTATTACATTATTAAAAAACATGGAGATAAAGTTAGTATTATAGATGGTATTCTATCTAAAGATGGAAAATCAATTATATTTGAAACTGATGAATTCTCTACTTATGCCTTAGCTTATGAAGATAAAGAAGTTAATAATGTTAGCGTTCCACAAACATTCGATGGAATAACTAGCGTATTAGTATTTGGCAGCTTAGCAATAATTGGTGCTGCTGCAATTACATTCTACTTTAAAAAAGAATTAGAAAATAAATAACAACAAAAGGACTTTTAATAAGTTCTTTTTTTTATATTTCTAAATATTATTAATTAGGAGCGTGAAAATAATGGAAATTTTAAAAGTATCATCGAAATCAAATCCTTCTAAAGTAGCAGGAGCGATTGCCAATGTTTTTAGAGAAGAGGGAAGTGTAGAGATACAAACAATTGGTGCTGGAAGTTTAAATCAAGCGATAAAGTCAATTTGTATAGCAAGAGGTTTCTTAGCACCATCAGGTCAAAATTTAGTAGTTATACCTGCATTTAGTGATATTATGATTGAAGGAGAGGAAAAAACAGCTATAAAATTAGTTGTTGAATCAATATAATATGATTAATGTATTAATAGGAATATTTTATATTGCACTTATTGCTCTTGTCTCTTATCTTTTATACTATATAATAAAAATAGCAATAAAAGACGCATATTATGAAATTGAGTTCAAAACTGATGATAACGATTACGAACAAGAAAAAACATACGAAAATACAAATTTTGATGATGACGAAGAATAAACTGAAAAAATATTTCAGTTTTTTTAATAAATAAAAAAAGGAAAAACTAAAAATATCACTATATATATTATGAAGGTGATAAAAATGAAAAAAATAATATTATTTATAAGCTTAATTTTATTTATAAGAAATGTAAATGCTGAAACTTTTTATGGAGATTATTATAAAGTAGAAAAAATTTATAATGAACCATTAGATGAAATAAAAATAGAAGAATATAAATTATATAACACTTATAAATTGAATTATAAAGATTTAGGATACAAAGAAGAAAATAATGAATTTATTAAGGATGAGAATGATTTTATTGAAGT
>JAZLAK010000099.1:0-3924 GCA_045613165.1 Bacilli bacterium
TTTCCTCTTTCATATAAAGAATTATATAATAATTTAGTATATTTTTCATTAAAACCTTATATTTTATACATTTACTTAACAAAATTAATAGTAAAAAAAACAAAGTTTTGTTATAATATTCGATGTTAAAGGAGTATAAAAATATGAAAGAAAATGAAATATTATTAAAAATTTTAAATTTAGGGAAAATTATTACAGGATTATTAATAGTAATATTAATAGTATTAACTTTTGGAGTATCAAAACTTTATTCAAGTAACAGCGTAGATACAAACTCTACAAGTACTGAAGAATCGGAATATAATACTGAATATGACGTATCAATGTTTGATGAAATAAAAGCAAGTGATATTAAAAGAAAAACAAAAGGAGAACTAAAAGTTGTTTATGTTGGTAGAGAAAGTTGTGGATGGTGTGCAGCATTCTTACCAAATTTATGGCAAGCTCAAGATGAATATAAATTTACAACTTTATATGTAGATATTGCTAAAATTATAAATTTTGAAGATGGAAGTATTCTTGATGAAAATGCATATGCTACTATGATGGATTTAACTGGAAAAGATTACAAGGGCTACATGGAAGAAAATTTTGGAGCAACTCCTATGGTATTAATAATGAAAGATAATAAAATAGTTAACGCACAAACAGGTTATAGTGAATATGCTGATTTTGAAACTTTATTAAATAATGCCGGTATAAAATAATATAAAATTTATTGATTAAAAAAATTTGTTTAAAAAAATGAACAGATTTTTTTATTTGTTCATATAAATTTCACAAATTAGATGTAAATTAATGACATATTATTATTTTTAATAAGTTGTTAAATATAATTAATAGTGTTAAACTTAATTTGAGTTAAGAAAGGTAGAGATTACTGTATGTTAGAAATAAAAAATATATCAAAAGTATATAAAACTGGTTCATTTATACAAAATGCTCTAGATGATGTTAGTATAAATTTTAGAGAAAATGAATTTGTATCTATTTTAGGACCAAGTGGTAGTGGTAAAACTACTTTATTAAATATAATAGGTGGTTTAGACCAATATACAAGTGGTGATTTAAAAATAAATGATATAAGTACTAAAAAATATAAAGATAAGGATTGGGACACTTATAGAAATCATAAAGTTGGATTTATTTTTCAAAATTATAACTTAATTACTCATCAAAGTATTTTATCAAATGTTGAGTTAGCTTTAACTTTAAGTGGAGTAAAGAAAAGTGTTAGAAGAAAAAAAGCAATAGAAGCATTAGATAAAGTTGGATTAAAAGAACATATAAATAAAAAACCTAATCAATTATCAGGCGGTCAAATGCAAAGAGTTGCTATTGCAAGAGCGTTGGTTAATGATCCTAGTATAATTCTTGCTGATGAACCAACAGGGGCCCTTGACACAAAGACAAGTGAACAAATAATGAAATTATTAAGCGACATAGCGAAAGATAAATTAGTTATTATGGTTACACATAATCCTGAATTAGCTGAAAGTTATTCAACTAGAATAGTAAGCGTTAAAGATGGTAAAGTAATAAATGATACAAATCCATATGATGGTAGTGATGTGATTAAGGCTAAAAAGAGAGATAAAAAAACAAATATGTCATTTATGACAGCACTTTCTTTATCGTTAAATAATTTATTAACTAAAAAGGGAAGAACTATTTTAACTGCTTTTGCAGGTTCTATAGGAATTATAGGTATTTCTTTAATATTGTCTTTATCTAATGGTGTACAAACTTATATAGATAATGTACAAGAAGATACTCTTACTAGTTATCCATTAACTATAGAAAGAGAAAGTGTAGATTTTGCTAATATGGTATCTATTATGGCAGAAAATAAGAATAAAGAAGAACATGATAATGATGCTATATATTCTAATGATATAATGAACGATTTAATAAGTTCGATGAGTACTAAAGTAAGAACAAATAATCTAAAAGATTTTAAAAAGTATTTAGAAAGTAATAAAGAAGAAATAGATAAATATGCCAATGACATAAAATATGGTTATAATTTAGATTTACAAATATATAAAAAAGATACAAGTGATGGAATAGTAAAGATTAATCCTAGTAATACAATGGCAATTATGGGGAACGCTATAAATGGTACAGCATCGAGTAGTATGGGAATGATGAATTCTACAAATGTATTTAAAGAATTAACTAATAATAAAAAATTATTAAAAACTCAATATGATATAGTAGTTGGGAAAATGCCAGAGGATTATAATGAAGTGGTTTTAATAATTGATGAAAACAATGAAATAAGTGATTATACATTATATAGTTTAGGAATAAAAGATCAAAAAGAAATAATATCAATGATGGAAAAAATCAAAAAAGGAGAGAGTGTTGAAGCGCCTACTCAAACTAAAATTAATTATGATGATATATTGAAAACAGAGTTTAAATTAATTTTAAATACTGATATTTATAAAAAAGCTAATAATATTTGGTTAGACAATAGTAATGATGCTGAATATATGAAAAAAATTATAGATGATGGTTTAACATTAAAAATAGTTGGTATAATTAAGCCCGATAATAATTCTACAATTGAAACAGCTGGCGAAATTGGATTTACAACCGAATTAACTAATTATGTTATAAATGAAATAGGAAAATCAAAAATTGTTAGTGAACAAAAAAACAATGAAAATATTAATGTATTTACAGGAACAAACTTTAATTTAGGTGAATCTGTTGACAACAACTATTTAAGATTGGGATTTGTAGATGAAGAAAATCCTAAAACTATAAATATATATCCAAAAGATTTTGAATCAAAAGATAACATAGAAAATATTATTAAAGAATATAATAAAGATAAAGAAAAAGAAGATAAAATTGAATATACTGATTATGTAGGTATATTGATGAGTAGTATAACAACTATAGTAAATATAATAAGTTATGTACTTATTGCTTTTGTAAGTATTTCATTAATTGTTTCAAGTATAATGATAGGAATAATTACTTATATTTCTGTATTAGAAAGAACAAAAGAAATAGGAATATTAAGAGCAATTGGCGCTAGTAAAAAAGATATAAGAAGAGTATTTAATGCCGAAACATTTATTGTAGGATTGATATCTGGTTTATTAGGTGTAGGAATAACAATTTTATTAAACATTCCAATCAATAAAATAATATTTAATTTATCAGGCATTAATGTAGGTGTAAATTTACCATTTATAGCGGCAATCATATTAGTTCTTATAAGTTTATCATTAACAATGATAGCAGGATTAATTCCATCTAATATGGCTGCGAAAAAAGATCCGGTAGAAGCTTTGCGTACTGAGTAATTTGCAAAAAAAACAAAAATATGCTATAATTTATTTACTAATGAGGGGGTTATATTAGTGAATAAGAGACCACATTAGGTCTCTTTTTACATAATATTTACAAACATAATTAAATTAATTTAACATAAAATCTTATTAGTGATATTATATAAATCGTTTAAGGGGGAGATTGTATGATAAAAACTATTATAGAAAGTATGAAATTAATATTTAAAAAAATAGAATTAAGTAAAATTAATTATCTAAATCATAAGTTTAAAAAATATATTATTGGCTATGAAGAAAAAGGGGATAAAATAAAGATAATAAATTCTACAGGGGATTCTAAATTTGTAGAGAATAATATTCCAAATAAAGTAAAAATTATGGATATTATAAAAGATCATGAAATAGAGATAAAAAATAAATTGAATTATTATGAAAATAAGAAAGATGATTATAAAATAATTATCTTATCTAGTGGATTATTTTTATTAGTTCTAGGAGCATTATTTATATTTAGTTTCTTTGTAGGAAGTTATATTTTATTATTGTTAACACTAATCTCTTTTTCGATATCTTTAGTATTATTTGGAATGAATACATATAAAATAGTAATATT
>JAZLAK010000100.1:0-10784 GCA_045613165.1 Bacilli bacterium
ATTATAAGGGTATTTTAATACTTTTATTTATATATTTATTATTTAATTTTAAATTAGATTTTAGTATATATAGTCCAGGTGGTTTAATAAATTTGGATAATAGAATAGTTAGTGAAGATAAAGTGTATGAATCTAAAGGTAGTATAAATATGACTTATGTAAGTTTAGTTAAAGGTACTATTCCTACATATTTTCTTGCTAAAATCATTCCTACTTGGGATATAGTTTCTAATGAAGATATAACTTATGATGGAGATTTAGAAGAAACTATAAAGATTGATCAATATTATTTACAAGAAAGTATTAGTAATGCATATATGGTTGCATATGATAGTGCAGGTGTCAATTATAAGATAGAGAAAAGTAATAATTATGTAACATATATTTATGAAGGTGCTAAAACTGATTTAAAATTATTTGATAATATAATAAAATATGATAATATAGATTTTACAACATTTACTACTATGCAACAATATGTAACTAGTAAAAATGTTGGTGATAAAGTTACGTTTTTAGTTAATCGTGAAGGTAAAGAAATTGAGTGTTATGCTGAGCTAATTGATTTAGATGGTATTGCTAAGGTTGGTGTAAGTGCTGCTATAATAAATGAATATAGTAGTGATATAAATATTGATATAAAATCAAAAAGAACTGAAAGTGGGTCTAGTGGTGGTTTTATGATGGCTTTAGCTATATACAATGCTTTAACTAAAGAAGATATTACTAAAGGTAAAACTATTGCAGGGACTGGTACTATTGATAGTCAAGGCAATGTAGGTTCAATAGGTGGTGTTACTTACAAATTAGCTGGTGCTGTAAAAAATAAAGCTGATATAATGTTAGTTCCAGAAGATAATTATGAAGAAGCTTATAATTATAAAAAAGAACATAATTTTGATATTGAATTAGTTTCTATAGCTAATTTCAATGAGGCTATAGAATATTTAAAAAATTGGGAGGTTTAGTTTTTTATGTTAAGATATTTTATATCTTATAAAACTTTGATAGAGGATGATAAATTAGAAATGGACTTGGATTTATTTAGTCCTGAATTAGTCATAATAAAAAAGAATAAAGATGGTAATTATAGAGTAGAACCAATACTTTATTTTAATGGTTATAGAAGAGATTTAGTGTCGTATGCTGATAAAATTACTCAAAATAAAAAAGATGTTTCTTTAATGGTTGAATTAACTGAAGAAGATGCTAAGAAGATTAATTTTTTATATTTAAAAAAATTTGAGACAATGGATGATGAAAATAAGAATCATTTAAAGTTATTAGAAGATAAAGAAATAAAACTTATAAGTTATAATTGTTATAAAAATATGTCTAATAAAGATATAGAAGATGGCTATTTAGTTTTGTTAGAGAAATCTTTTAGAGATAAATTGAGTATAAGAATTTTAAGTGATGAATTTAGTATAGATAGAAAGAAGTTAATTTGTAGTGGAATAGGTAGTGATATTTATTTTTATACTGAAGATGAAGAAGTATTAGAAAAATATGCTGATGAAATAATTGCAATAAAATCTTGTGAGTTAGATTTATATGAATTAACCAAACAAAAAGTAGTTGTAATAGATAGCATTTCACAAGAAAGAGTAAATGATTTAAATGATTCTAGTTTAAGAGCTTTGTATGATTTATGTAATTCTTCTATACCGATATATATTACTGAAAAGGATAATTTTTATAATATAACATTTAATAAAGTCGATAGATGTAGTAAAAAAGGCTATATGATTGTAGATTTTAATATACAAAATATAATGTGTGATAGTTTATTATTACCTTTATTAAAATATATTAATATTTATATTTTAGAGAATGATTCTTATGAAAAAATTAATATAGAAGATTATATGAAAGAAAAAGATATATTAAAATATATAAAAAAACCTAGTAAAAACTAGTTTTTTTTATGCGTAAAATTTTATATTTTATATTAATCTATTTAAAATATTTATATTTTAATGACAAAATTCTACAAATTATTTACTTCATTTTAAAAAAATGTTATTATAGAAAACGTATATTTGAGGAGGTATATGATAGATGAGAAGTTTAAAGAATATTATTTCTTTAGTTTTTCTTGCAGGATTTGTTTTTATAACACCACTAAAAACAGATGCATTAACAATTGAAGAAATAGTAAAAAATGCAAATGGTTTACAGCCAATTAGTATAACTGATATTAAAAATGCTGTAAGCGATTATGAATATCAAGAAACTATAGATGAAATAAATTCTATTCTTGATGAATCTTTAAATAGTTCAAAGAATGCTAATGATAAATTAATTGAACTAAATACATTAATGAATTCAATTGATGAAGATAATAAAGCATTATTAACTATTAAAGAAAAAACTGAATATGATAAATCAGTATCAACTTTAAAAGATAAAGTTGAATTAGCTAAACAAATAAATGTTGATGCTAAAGATTATAGTAAATCAGGTTTAGATAGATATAATGAAGCATTAGAAAAATATGTAAGCTTAAAATCTAAACTTGAAGAAGCAAAATCAAAAGCTGATGCTATTCTTGATTTAAATATCAAAAAAGTAAACACTAAGTTAGATATTATTGAAGATTTGTTAGAAGAATTAACAAGTACAGAAAACAAATTAAAAGAAGCATATAATGAAGCGAATACAGCTTATGAAAGTGCTAAAGAAAATGCTAATGCAGTTAATAATAATTTTAGTGAAAAACTAGAAGAATTAAAAGAATATGTTGAAGTAAATGGTGAACAAGAGTTAAATGATTTAATTCAAGCGAATGTTGATTATTTAACAAGTGGTGTATTATATGCGACTAGTCAAGTAGCATTAAAATTAATTGATTTTGAAATTCAATTAGTAGAAGCAGAAATTAGTGGTTTAGAAGCTGATTTAGTTCTTTTGGATGAACAATTAGTTCCTTATGAAGAAATATTAAGTAATAAGAAGAATGAATTAGTTAGTTTAAATGATGAATTGGATACTTTAAATGAAAATCTTAAAGAAAACGGAACTGTTGCTCAAATAGAAGAACAAATTTTAAATGAAAAAGCTTTCCTACAAGATTTAAATAATACAAAAAATAATATTGAATCTGCGCAAGCGAAATGTTCAAATTATATTGCAGACTTAAATGCTGCTATTGAAAATAATGATACTGCGAAAGTTGTTGAATTATTATTGAAAAATGAAGAATCTTATGGATTTACTGAAAAAGATATTACAGTAACTATTGAAAAAAGATTAAATTCAAGTTTTGAATTAGTGAACTATGTATTTGTTACTGATTTAAGTACTTCTGAAGAATTTGTTTATAGTTATAAAGAAAATAATGGTGTAGTAACTATTTATAAACAAGATAAAATTGCAGAACATAATGCAACTGAAATAAATGGTACTTTCACAGTAGGTAAATATTTAGCTAAATTTAATGGAAGTACTTATAATATTATTAATATAAAGAATTATGTAGGATTTTTTGTAGGGCTTACACCTTATGAAGTTAAGAATGTAGATGGCTCTTGGGTTGCTATAAAAAAATCTTTTTTAGGAGATGGTGAACCAGTTGTTATAATGGTAACAGAAGCTGAACATTATGAACAAGGTTCAGGAAATCCAATAACTAGTCAAGCAGCTGTAAATAGATGTAGTGCATTAGAAACTAATACTATTGACACACAAATAAGTTTACAACAAGAAAAAATATCTGCATTAAATGATAAATTAAATGTTGCGAAATCTTTAGAAAGTCAAATTGAAGAAAAAGAAATAGAAATCACTGAAAAAGAAACAGAAGTTGCATCTGCTCAAGATGAATTAAAAAATAAAAAAGCAACAATAACTAATGAAGATGGTTTGACTTATGCTGAAATTGAAGCAAAATTAGATGAATTAGATAAAAAATTAAATCATTATCCTAAATTAGGTGATGAAGGTTTTGTGGATGATTTAGCAAGTATTGCGGATTTAACAGCGCTTATCGCTAATTTAACTCAAGGTAACATTGATGTTCAAGCTCTTGTTGAAACAATTAATAATTTAAATGTTGGTTTAAATATTAAGAAAAGATTTATTAGTGAAATAGATACAATTTTAGCTAATAGTTATAATAGAGCTAAACAAGATTTAATTGATGTTGTTGGAGAAGATATTGAAAACGTATCTAATATTTTGAATGATATTGCACCATTAATTAAAGAAGTAGCAGAAAGTAATTTGAAATTATTAGAAGCAAGAACAAAATATGAATTAGCAAAAGCAAATTATTCAAATTTACAAAATGCTAAAGAATTAGTTTTAGAGGCTCAAGAAGAGGCTGAAGAAGAATTAGATGCATTGGAAAAATTAAAAGAAGAAAATAATTTTGATTTAAGTGATTTAGACGCTAAGTTTAATGAAACGAAAGATGCGTTAGTGAATGTAGAAAATGAAGTAGAAGTTAAAATTAATGATTATGTAATGGTTGAAGATGAAAGTCTTGAAAATAATAATGATAATGAAAACGATACTGAAAATGATGCAATTGTAAAAGAAGAAAATAATACAAATAAAAATAAACAAAATAATTCATCAAACAAAGATGGTGAAAAAGAAGAAAATAATAAGACTCTAGAAAAAGAAAATACTGATAAAGAAGTATTTGATTCAGAAGATGGATTTAATTGGTTAAACTTATTATGGTTAATTCCAATTGTATTAATAATATTCTTTATTATTATCTTAATTAAAAGAAAAAAAGATAAAGAATAATATAAAATAGAAAGATAAAACATATTTGTAAGTATGTGTTTTATCTTTTTTTATTCAATAAAAAAAGTTTTAACTTCCATTTTAGGAAATTAAAACTTTAATTTTTTTAATGGCGGAGTGAGAGGGATTTGAACCCTCGCAGCAGTTGCCCGCTCTACATCCTTAGCAGGGACGCCTCTTCAGCCTCTTGAGTATCACTCCATTTGCCCGATAAGTAAATTTTACTATATACTTTTTTGTTTGTCAATTATTTTTATAAAAAGATGTAAAATCTATAAAATATATAATAATAGGTGTTGAAATTCCTCTTGATTTATTTTAAAATTGTTAATAGAGGGTAGGTAGTTTTATGCAAACTATGGACTATGTGAGAAAAAGAATATTAATTAGTATTGTTGCTTTAATTTTATTAGCCTTAACATTAATGGGAATTACCTATGCTTATTTTATATCAAAAGTATCAGGTAATACTGAAGCTAAAAGTATTGAAGTTACTGCAGCAAAATTAGAATTGACATATAACGATGGCAATGGAACTGTTATTGTAGAAAAAATAGAACCTGGGACAGTATTAGAATCTAAAACATTTTCTGTAAAGAATACAGGTACTAAAGAAATAGCAAGTTATGATGTTGTTATGGAAGTTATAGAAAATGGCTTGGAATTTTATGGAGATTTAACATATGAATTAACTTGTGCTAGTGATGGAGAAGTTTGTCAAGGTGTAAGTGGAACATTTCCTATAGAAGATAAAGTTCTTATTACTAATTCAATTAAAGTTGGTGTTACTCATTCTTATACATTAACTGTAACTTATAATGAAACAGGTAAAGATCAAAGTAAAGATATGAATAAGAAAATTGAAGGTAATATTATTATTCAAGATGATGATAAATTTCAAGGGAACTAGAAAGTTCTTTTTTTTTATTATAAAAGTTGGTATAATTTAAAGTAGTTTTGGGTGATATTATGATATTATGTGTTGTTGGTCCAACAGGTGTTGGTAAAACTAAAATGAGTATTAGTTTAGCGAAAAAATATAATGCAGTTGTTATTAACGCTGATAGTATGCAAGTTTATAAATATTTGAATATTGGTACTGCTAAAGTAACAGAAGAAGAAAAAGAAGGAGTTAAACATCTATTATTTGATATAGTAAACCCTTGTGATATGTATACCGTTTATGATTATCAAAAAGATTTAAGAAATATTTTAAATGAATATAAAGATAGAAATATAGTTATTGTAGGTGGTACTGGATTATATATTAAGGCTGGTTTATATAATTATGTGTTTAATGAAGAAGAAAATGATTTAGATAATTTTGATGATTTAACTAATGAAGAATTATATGAAAAGGTTTTAGAAAAAGATGAATCATCTGATATACATAAAAATAATAGAAAAAGAATGATTAGATTTTTAAATAGAAAAGAAAGTGTAAAGGATAAAGATAAGTTGTTATATGATGTTAAATTTATAGGATTAACAACTGATAGAGATACTTTATACAATAGAATTAATAAACGTGTTGATAAAATGGTTCAAGATGGTTTATTAGAAGAAGTTAAGTCTTTATATGATAGAAAAATATTTGGTAAATCAATTATGACTGGTATAGGTTATAAAGAATTATATGAATATTTTGATGGGAAAATAAGTTTAGAAGAATCATTAGAATTAATTAAATCTAGATCTAGAAAGTATGCTAAAAGACAATATACTTGGTTTAATAATCAAATGGATGTAAAATGGTTTGATGTAGATTTTGATAACTTTAATAATACAATAAATGAAGTTATAGAATATGTAGAAAGTGAGAAATAATGAAAAAAATATTAGAAAAAATAAAAGAATTTGATACTATAATAATTCATGGGCACGTTAATCCAGATGGAGATTGTATTGGTTCGCAATTTGGTTTGAAATATTTGATAGAAGAAACATTTCCAAATAAAAAAGTAATTATAACAGGTAGTACTAGTAAATATGTATCTTTTTTAGGCGAACCCACTATGATTGAAGATGAGAGTATATTTATAGGTGCTTTAAGTATTTGTGTAGATTGCCCAGTGTATGAAAGATTAAGTGATAATAGATGTGATAAGGCCAAATATTCTATAAAAATAGATCATCATAATGATTATAATGAATATTGTGATTATGAATATATTGATAGTGTAGCTCCGTCTTGTACTCAAATAATTACAGAATTTTATAAAACTTTTAGTGATGAATTGAAAATGAGTGAAAAAGCTGCTACAGCATTATATGTTGGAATGTTAACTGATACTGGTAGGTTTAGTCATGGGAATATAAGTCCAAAAACATTTGAATGTGCATCTACTTTATTGAGTCACGGAGTTAATTTAGATTTTGTAAATAATTCATTGTCTTTGGAAACTGAAGGTGCGTTAAGATTAAAGGGATATTGTTTAAATAATTTTAAAGTTACTGAAAATGGTTTTGCTTATATAACTTTAAAATATGATGAATTTAATAAATTTGGAGTAGGAGAAGAAGTAGCTTCTTCATTAGTTGCATCTATTTCTACTATGAAAGAGTGTCCTGTATGGGCTTTGATAATAGAAAATAGTGAAAAAATTAGATTAAGATTAAGATCTAGAGGCCCTGCAATAAATGAATTAGCACAAAAATATAATGGTGGTGGACATAAACTTGCTAGTGGAGGGACATTAAAAAACTGGGATGATTTAGAAGAATTTGTAAAACTAGCTGATGAGTTAGTTAACGAATACAAAAAAAATATATAATTTTACAATATATATAATTTGGGATAAACTTAACTTAGTAAGCATTAGGACTAAATTCCTACATTTCTGTTTTGACATTTATTATCGTAGTATTTACTTGAATATTTACAAAAATAGATGTCTTTTTATTATGCCTACAAAGTAGACTTTTTAATATTGTTAAAATTACTTTTAACAAAACTAATACCACTCATTTCCATCCTAATCCCTCTGAGGTGTAGAAGGATAGAAAGATATTGACTATAAGTAGACAACTATTCCTAGATAAAATATTTTAACTTTACAAGAGATATTGACAAAATAATCTCTTTTTCCTTGTTTAGTTATAGGTATTATATTATAATTTAGTTATGGTGATATATAATGGCGAAGAAGAAAAAAAGTAAAAGTTCAACATCTTCTAAAAATAAAGTAAGTATAGAATTTGTTGGTTTAATATTAATATTAATTGGTGTGATAGGAATAGGTGTTTTTGGACCTGTTGGGAATATAATAAAACAGTTTGCTATATTTCTTGTAGGAACTTATTCTAATTTATTAATATTATTTTTAATATTTTTAGGATTATATTTCATTATAAAAAGAGATAAACCTAAATTTTATTCAGCGAGATTTATTGGTATATATATTTTAACGTTTTCTATATTAGGATTATCTCATATGAAATTTGTTGAAAAAGGTTTAAAATTCAAAGAATTTTTAGAATTAACTATTGATAAGTTAATGAGTATAAAAGGACCTGATTTTACTAATTTATCGAATGCAGGTGGTGGAATAATTGGTGCTACTAGTGGATGGAGTTTAAATGCTTTATTTGATAATAGAGGTGCGTATATTGTATTTTATGTATTAATATTCTTTGGTATTATTTTATTATTTAATTTATCAGTAGGAGATGTATTAGATAAATTTAGTGGTGGTTTTGAAAAAATAAAGAATAGACCTAAAAAAGAGAAAAAGGTTCATGTGGAAGATGATAATGAGGATGAAGACGAAGAAGAGGAAGAAGTTGTTGATAATAGAGTTATTATAACTAGTAGTCAAGATGCTCATAATTATAATCGTAATGTAGAGACAGTTCCTCAAAATGTAGAAAGTCCTAGAGTTGTTGAAAGCAATTCAAATAGTAATTATAGATTACCAAGTTTAGATATATTAGATCCGGTTAAGAAAAAGAAACAAGCGAATACTACTGAGTTCTTAACTAAAACAAAAGTTGCTTTAGAAAAAGTATTAGCTGATTTCCAAATAAATGGTAAAGTTGTTGAAATACATGAAGGACCAACTGTTACTCAATTTGAAGTTGAGATAGCAAGTGGTACTAAAGTAAGCAGAATAACAAGTATAAATAAAGAAATAGCTCTTGCACTTGCTGCAAAAGATGTACGTATTCAAGCGCCAATTCCTGGTAAAAGTACTGTAGGTGTTGAAATACCAAATAAAATTACTAGCAGTGTTCCTATTAGAGAAGTTTTATCCAATGTGCCAAGCAATATGGAAAGTTCAAAGATATTATTTTCATTAGGCAAAGATATAATGGGTAGAAATTGTTGTGCTGATATGGCTAAGATGCCACATTTATTAGTAGCTGGTTCTACTGGTAGCGGTAAGTCAGTATGTATAAATAGTTTTATTGCAAGTATTTTAATTAGAATGAGGCCTGATGAATGTAAATTAGTTTTAGTAGATCCTAAAAAGGTTGAGTTATCTAATTATAATGGTATACCACATTTGATGTGTCCTGTTGTAAGTGATCCTAAAAAAGCTAGTATTGCATTACAAAAAATTGTTGCTGAGATGGAACATAGATATGATTTATTCAGTGAGAAGAATGTAAAGAATATTGGTGGATATAATGATTGGGTAGAAAAACAAAATAAACAAGCAAATGCTGAAATAGAAAAAAAGATGCCTTTCATAGTTGTAATTATAGATGAGTTAGCTGACCTAATGTTAGTTGCTGCTAAAGAAGTAGAAGATTCAATCATGCGTATAACTCAAATGGCTCGTGCTGCAGGTATACATTTAATAGTTGCTACACAAAGACCTTCTACTGATGTTATTACCGGAGTTGTTAAAGCGAATATACCAAGTCGTATATCATTTGCAGTAGCATCACAAATTGATTCAAGAACTATACTTGATATGGGTGGGGCTGAAAAATTATTGGGTAAAGGTGATATGTTATATTTACCTATGGGTGAAAATGCTCCAATAAGAATTCAAGGTAATTTTATAAGTGATGAAGAAACTCAAAGATTAATAGATTATGTTAGTAAAGAACAAATTGCTCAATATGATAATACTTTAACTGAAAGTGCACCAAATCATATGGCTGCTGGAGAAGGTTTTGAAAAAGAAGAATATGATGATCCGCTATATAATGAAATTGTTGATTTTGCTATTGAAACTGGTAAGATTAGTGCTTCGTTAGTTCAAAGAAGATTTAAAGTGGGATATAATAGAGCGGCTAGAATAATAGATTTATTAGAAGAAAGAGGTATAATTGGTCCTCAAAATGGTTCTAAACCTAGAGAAGTATTAGTAAAACTTGAAAGTAGTGAAGACGAATAGTCTTCCTTTTCTTTTTCAATTTGGTTAGAATAATTATAGGGAGTTTTATTTATGAGAATTGAAGAAAGTAAAAAAGAGATGAATAAACTATTATTAAGTGAAGTATTAGATATAATAGTTGAGTTTGTTAATAAATTAAAGTTTGAATCTATATTTAGTATTTTATATTTTTGTGTAGAATATAAAAGTTCTGGAGAATTAGGTAATAGTATTGGAAATGCAATTGTATATATGATTTTTTTAACCATTTTAAGAAGATTACCTAAATTGATGAAAGAAAAAGATTATAACGAATTCGTTAAAAGATTTAATAGATTAGATATGTATTGTAGATTAAGAATAGAAATGAAAGAGAATATAAATAGATTTGAAAATATTACAAAAGAACAATTGGAAGAAGAATTAAATAAGCTTTTAAAACTTAGATATAATTAAAAAAAGACACAGCGTGTCTTTTTATAGTAGCATTTTGTATCGATTGATTAAACCATTTATCTTTACAAAATTTTCATTAGAAAAATTATTTTTATATTTAGTTAAACTAAAATTATTTGGATTATTTAAAACTTCTTTGTATCTAGTTTTTATAAAATTATAAATAAATTCTAATTCATTATTATTTAGATTTATATTATTTTTTAATGCAAAAGAGTTAATATCATTTTTTGTAATATTATT
>JAZLAK010000101.1:0-2929 GCA_045613165.1 Bacilli bacterium
AACTGGTGAAAATAATTTAAATCAATTTAGTACATCTGAGATTACTTGTGGTAAATGGATAGATGGAAGTACATTATATAGAAAATCAATATCTGTAAGTTTACCAAACAATACAACAGATACAGTTGCAACATTATTAACAGATGTAACAATTGTAAATATGTATGGATGTTATAGTAATGGAATTAATACTTATCCAATAAATTATTATGATCAAACATCACATGATAGAATAAATACTTATTTTTCAAATGGTAATATATGTATGGAAACTAATTATGATGCTAGTGCATATAGTGGTGTTATTATTTTAGAATACATTAAAGATTAGGAGGTAATTATATGAGTAAATATACAATTGAATTAAGAAGTATAATAGATTATGAAGGAAGAGAAACTGTAGAAAATTATTTTAAAGATTATTGTATTAATAATTATTTAACTGAAGAAGAAGTTAATACAATATTAAATGCTAATATATGGAGTAAAGACAGATTAGCTTCTAAAATTTGTAATCATTATTATATGAGAGAAATAGCATATGAAACAATAGGATTATTTAAACATTTTGCTAAAGTTTATATGCAAGAAATAATGGAAAGATATCTCCCTTTAATATATAGTAATTGTATTAATTATGATCCTTTAATTAATGTAGACTATAAAGAAGAATTTATTCGAAATATTTCAGGAACTTCTGAAAGTGAAAGTACATCAACAAATGAAGCATCAGGATTAAGTGTAAATTCAGATACTCCTCAAGGACAAATTAATAAAACTGATATATTAAATGGAAATTATGCTAGTAACACAGGAGCAAGTGAAACTGAAAGTAGTATTAATGATAATACAAGTAATAGTAATAATACAGATGAAACATATACAAAGAGAATAAAAGGAAAATCAGCCAATTCAACTATACAAAAAATGATTCAAGAATATAGAAAAAATATAATAGCAATTGATGAACAAATAATTAAAGAACTTGATAAATTATTTATGGGATTATATTAAAAGGAGAGTGATTTTATGGAAAAAAATATAGAATTTGTGAGTCCATTTAAAAAAATGTGTATTACATTAGGAAATTTACCAACGGCATATTTAGAATCAATGTCATATTATGAAGCATTAACATTTTTAGTAAATTATTTAGAAAATAATGTTATTAAAGTAGTTAATAACAACAGTGAAGTAGTTGTTGAATTACAAGAAAAATTCACAGAATTAAAAAATTATGTTGATACATATTTTGACAATTTAGATTTACAAGAAGAAGTTAATAATAAATTAGATGCTATGGTTGATGATGGTACATTTGATGAAATAATTAATCAAGAATTATTTTCAGATATAAATAATAACATTGAAGATATTAAAAATAATAATTATGAAAATCCAATATATCCTGCAATTAATAATTTTGGATATTCACCAAAAATAGTAAAATATCATACAACTAATCATCAAATTGATGTTATTCAAAAAACAAATAGTGGATATTTAAGATATTTATTTAATAATGTAAATGGTGATAGTGGAGATACATCTGTTGGTACAAATTGGGATTTAATAAGATTAACAAAAATTCAATCATCATATAAATGTTATTTAGCAAAAACTACATTCACAACTGAAGATACAATAGGAACAACAGCAGCGCCATCAACAACATCCACACCAAATTTAATTGAACAATTATTAATTAACAATGCAAAATTTAAAACAATTACAGAACCTATATATGAAGGTACAACAATTGGTTGTTATAGTATTCCAGCTACAGCAAAAGTTACATATACAATTAACACAAGATTACAAAATAAAATTAATTTAATGTTCTTATGTTTAGCAACAGCATCAAATAATAGTGATCAAACAAAAATTTATTTGAATGACAATTTAGTTGATACAATTGATTTAAGAACCTATTCAACTTCAGGAAATTCAATTTATATTCATGAAATAAATGTACCATATAGACCAACAAGTACAACATACACGATAAAAGTTGAAAATGCTTGTACTAACTCAAAAGCAACATACATATGTTGTGCAAACTATGTTGAATTAGAAAATTATAATGGTGAAGATGTAGATTGCTTTAAAGCATTTATGTTTGATGATTATTATATTAATAGTGGTGGTAGTAGTGATTATGCAATATATGATACAGATTTAAGTAAATGGTGTGGATCATATCATGGTGGTGAAACAGCAGTAACTCAAAGAATGACTTATCCAATGAATTCTACAATTCAATTATGGAAAGAAAATTATCATGTAAAAAATATAAGTGATATATCAAGTAGTTGGTTTGTAACACCTTCTTTCACAATTGAACAAGTAACAAATATAAATAACAAAGGATATATGATATCAAAATTTGATCTATCAGCTGATGGTATTCTAGATATGATATATGATTTTGAAGGAGATATAAATACTAATCAATTTTATACAGCATTAAATTGCAATCATACTGATTTTACAATTATAAAAAATCCTGGAAATACAAGTATTTCAGAAAATGGATATTACTATTTAAAACAAAATGGTGGATTGATAGATTTAATGTCTAGCGATTTAACAAAAGAACAATTAATTCTTTATTCAAAATTTAGTGATTTAAATCATACACTTAATACTAAAAATGGTTGGATTCAAGCAACATCTTACTACAATAAATACTATTATGGATATGTTGACAATCCAGGTGGAACACCATATAATGTAAAATCTGTTCAATTTAGAAAAACATTAATTTCAAGATATATCTAATCTAAACAGAAGGCTAGTTATGTTGCTAGTCTTTTTTGTTTGCTTTGTTTTAAGACAGTTTTTAGTCTGTTTAGTGTTTGGTTAGTATGTTTGTTTGGTTTTGTGTGTTTGTGTCTTAGTAGGCTTAAGAATGTATCGAGCATAAGTA
>JAZLAK010000102.1:0-2107 GCA_045613165.1 Bacilli bacterium
TTACAGCAATAGCAATAACATTATGTTCATTCTCATACTTAACAACAAACTTCTTTACATTCTTAAGTATTCTAGTATTTGGAAACATAATAGCACGTTTATCATTTGAATTCTTTTTACTAGTACTAAAACTATTCAAAGATGTTGCTGAAATAAATTCAAAATTATCTAAAAAAGATAAACAACCTAAAATAGAATTTATTAAAAAAACTAAAAAATCTAAAAAAGAAAATGATGAATTAACTGAAATATAAAAAACAGATTTATGTATCTGTTTTTTTAATTTTCTTCATTTTCTAATTTGTTATTGTCGTTATTATTTGTATTTTCATTTTTATCAAGTTTATTATCTGTTGTATTATTAGAACTATTATCTTGAGTATTATTGTTTTCTTCTTTAGGTTTTTCCACATTTTCATTATTGCTATTATTTTCTATAGTAACATTACTTGAATTGTTGTAAGCAACATCATTATCATCTTTCTCAGTTGATATTGTTTTATCAACCTTAATAACATTAACAGTAATACTATTTATAGTAGAAACTAAAGTACCCTTAGCTACGTTTTGACTAATAATAACACCATCTTTATTTTCATTATAACCATCCATACCTTCAGTTATATATCTAGTATTAACTGTAATATTTCTACTAGATGCCCAAGTATTTAAATAACTTAAACTCTTATCAACAAAACTAGGTAAGGCCTCATTTCTTTTAACACTATAATATTGTTTACCTATAACAGGAACTTCATAAGTATAATTAACTGAGAAGTTAAATGTCTTAGTCATTTCAGGTTCTATTAAGCCTAAATTAACTTTCATCGCTTTAACAATTTCATCCAAACTTTCTTCATAATATTGGAAAGTATAAACATTACCCAAACCTGGAATTAACATAGTCAAATCATAACCAGTTAAATAAGTCTTCTCTATATTGATAGAAGCGTTATTTTCAAATAACATTCTTTTACCAACATTATATAGATTTAATATTTCATCAGTTTGAATATTAGTTTCTATATTCTTGCTAACAGCACCTAAAATATCATATAAAGTACTAATACTTCTAATACTCTTAGCTTTTTTAGTCATCGCTTCAACAACTAATTGTTGATGTTGAACTCTTTGGAAATCTCCAGTTGCCAATGTTTTTCTATGACGCGCTAGCGCAAGAGCTTGTTCACCATTTAAAGTTTGTTCGCCAGTTTCTAAACAAATTTCACTTTTACCAAAATTTCTATTGCTATCTTGTTCACAAAACTTAACAGGTACATTAACATCAACGCCACCTAAAGCATCAACTAAATCTACAACACCTTTAAAATTAATCTTAACGTAATAATCTATATCAATATCTATTAAATCTTCAATAGTATTTATAACACAAGTAGCACCACCAACAGCACTTGAATTAATCTTATTTGATTTTTTACCATTACACGCTATAGGAACATAAGTATCTCTAGGAATACTAAATACAGTAGTATTTAAAGTTTTAGGATTAAATGTTATTAACATCATTGTATCTCCGTTAAATACTGTATTACTCTTTAAACCATCTTGAGTAGAGTCAACTCCTAAAAGAAGAATAGTAAAAGGTTCTGTTAAACTCTTATTAGTACTTAACTTAATATCTTGATTCTCCATATCTTCTTTATAAGAATAAATAATCTTAGTTTCATCACCAATATTAGCATAATTATCATATCCTGAATAACTTAATACATAACTACTACTAATCATAACGCCATTAATAGTATCATTATATAAATCTCCAAGCATCTCTAAATAATTATCATAATACTTTATATCAATCTTATCTAACTTCTTTTTATCTATTAACTTATTAGCTAAAACATTACCCTCTATATCAGTTTCATCACTAATCATACCAACAATAAATTCTTTATCATTCTTAAAATCAGTATCTTTCATAACAACTAAACTACTAGAATAAGTAACTAACTTTTTATTCATATTATCAACAATATTATAAGTTTTATTAATATATATACTTAATACTATAAATGCTATGCTTATCAAACTAACAAATATAGAATTACCAATATAAGATTTATTCCTTTTACTAAACAATAACAAT
>JAZLAK010000103.1:0-3557 GCA_045613165.1 Bacilli bacterium
AAAGAAAAGTTATAAAAAATATTAATTATGAAATGGTTGATTTATATTATAAAATTGGAAAAACAATTAATGAATTGATAGAAAAGTATGATTTATATGCTTCTCAAAATGAAATCATAAAATCTTTTTCAACAAAATTAACTAAAGAATTTGGTAATGGTTATAGCGTATCGAATTTAAAATTAATGAAAAAATTTTATTTAACATATAAAACTGGTTACACAGTGTGTAACCAGTTAAGTTGGAGCCATAATAGATTAATTATGAATATAGAAAATGAAAATAAAAGAAGATTTTATTTAGAAGAATGCATCAAAGCAAATTGGAGTGTGAGACAATTAGAAAGACAAATAAATAGTTTCTATTATGAAAGATTATTATCAACTAATGATAAATATAAAAAAGATGTAAAAAATGAAATTAATATTTTAGAGCCTGAAAAAATTGAAAACTTTATAAAAGATCCTTATATTTTAGAATTTTTAGATATTAAAGATAAAAGATTTTTAGAAAAAGATTTAGAATCAAATTTATTAGAACATATTTATGAATTTTTATTAGAATTAGGGAGAGGTTTTTCTTTTGTTGCAAGACAGAAAAGAATTGATGTTGATGGAGATAATTTTTATATAGATTTAGTTTTTTATAATTATTTATTAAAATGTTTTGTTTTAATTGATTTAAAATTAGATAAATTAACTCATCAAGATATTGGTCAAATGGATTTTTATGTAAGATATTTTGATAATGAAATTAAATCACTTGATGATAATCCTACAATTGGTATAATTTTATGTACTGATAAAAAAGATACTATAGTGAAATATTCAATATTAAATGGTAATAAAAATTTATATGCTTCAAAGTATCAATTATATTTACCTACCGAAGAAGAGTTTATTAATGAAATCGAAAAAACTAAAGATAATATATGATTAACAATAGCGATAATTTATTTTATATAGATGGTTATACTCTTGATAAATTTCAAATTGATTGCATAAAGTGTAATACCAACTTGTTAGTTATTGCGGGTGCAGGATGTGGCAAGACTAGTACTATATTGGGTAAAGTTAAGTATTTGATTAATAATGGTATAAAAGAAAATGAAATATTATGTATAAGTTTAACTAATGAAGCAACTAATGGATTAAAAAATAAAATTAATAATCTTGGATACAATGTGGATTGTTTAACTTTTCATAAATTAGGATTAAATATTATCAAGAAGTTTTATAATGAGATTAATATATGTAGTCATAATTTATTAGAATATATTGTTGATGAGTATTTTTTAAGTGTTGTTAAATATAGCTGTAGGAAATGGTTATTATTTATTAAGTTTAAAAGTTTTAAATATGATGAAATAATTAATTCAAAAGAATTTTTGTTATACAAAAAGAGTTTAATAACGTTTATAAATTTATTGAAGAATAAAGGTTTTGGGATAGAGAAAATATTTGAATTATATAAAAAAAGTTTTATTAAGTGGGATTATTTGTTTTTATTAGAAATTTATAAGATTTATGATAATGAATTAAGAAGTAGTAATACTTTTGATTTTAATGATATGATTTCTATTGCAAATAAATTAGTATTAGATAATAAACTTGTTTTACCTTATAAATATATAATAATTGATGAGTTTCAAGATACAAGTATGATAAGATTAAATTTAATTAAAAGTATTATGAAGTTTAATAATGCCAAGATTATGTGTGTTGGTGATGATTATCAAAGTATATATAGATTTGCTGGTAGTGATATAGAATTATTTTTAAATTTTAAAGAACATTTTAAAGATAGTGAAATTAAATATTTAAAGAATACTTATAGGAATAGTAAAGAGTTGTTATATATTAGTAATAATTTTATATGTAAAAATAAATAACAAATAAAAAAAGAATTATTTAGTAATAAAAGTAATAGTAACCCTATAAAAATATTATTTTCTAATAACAAAAAAGAGAGTTTAAAATATCTTTTAAAGTTATTAGGCAAAGATACTATGATTATTGGTAGAAATAATAAAGATATTTATTCTTATGTGGATAAGTTAGAAGATATTAACAATATAAATTATTATACCGCTCATAAGTCTAAAGGTTTAGAGAGTGAAAATGTTATTTTAATCAATTTAACTAATGGTGTTTTAGGTTTTCCAACTCATTTAGAAAACACTAAAATTGTTAGTAAGTTATTTGATAAAGAGTTATATAAATATGATGAAGAAAGAAGATTATTTTATGTTGCATTAACTCGTACTAAAAATAGTGTTTATATGATTGTTAATAAAAATAATATGTCTTGTTTTGTTAAAGAGTTAATTAATGATTATAGTGAGTTTATTGAGTATATAAAAAGATGAAATTTATTTTTCATCTTTTATTAATTTCTTATAGTAATTTCCTTTTTCTTCAAAGTTTTTAAATGCATTGTAACTTGGTGCTGCTGGAGATAATAAACATGCTGTTTTTGTTACTTTTTTTGCAATATCCACTGCTTCATTTAATGTTTCAACTTTGTATATATTTCCTCTTTTTATGCTACTTGCTAGTTTATATCCTGTTTCTGGCATACATATAAAGTTTTCTATATTTGATTCATTAAAGTAATTAATTAATGGCTCATAGTTTATTCCTCTATCCATACCACCAAATATAATTGTGTCTATTACTTTTAACGCTTTTAAACAAGATATTGTAGCTTCTGGTATAGTTGCTATTGTGTCATTGTAATATTTTATACCATTAAATTCTCCAACATATTCCATTCTATGTTCTAATGGTTTAAATTCATTAATTGTTTTTATAGTTTGATTCATATCTAGATTTAATAATAATGCTACTTTTATTACAAATAATATGTTTGTTAAGTTATGATCTCCTACTAAATATCTTTCTTCATTTTTATTATATATTTTAATATTGCCATAATATATATCTTCATTCTTTATTTCAAACTCTTTATCTATATCTATTATTTTAGATAGATATTTGTTTTTAGATAAGTATTTATTTATATTATCATTTGATGAAGTATATAATGCTATATCATTTTCTTTTTGATATTTATATATATTTAATTTTGAATAATGGTATTCTTCTAAAGTACCATGATAGTTTAAATGATCTTCATATAAATTTAATATTATACTTATATGTGGAGAATGTTTAGCAGTTTCTAATTGATAGCTAGACATTTCTATTACAAGTTTTGTGTCTTCTTTTATATCATCTATATAATCAAATATTGGATTCCCAACATTTCCTAACAATAAACAATCTACATTTTGATCTCTTAATACTTGATATATTAAACTAGATGTTGTACTTTTTCCTTTAGTTCCAGTTACACCTATTACATTATCTCTAAATAGTTCTAATGCTATACCTATTTGAGAAGTTATATTATCTTTAATTATATTGAATGTTTCATCTGGTATTTTTACACCAGGTGATTTAAATATATAATCATATTCAGTTAAATTATTTAAATAATCTTTTCCTAATACTAATTTTATATTTTTATCATCATTTAAATAATCATTATTTTCT
>JAZLAK010000104.1:0-17841 GCA_045613165.1 Bacilli bacterium
TGAAAATGATACTGAAAAATTAATAAAATTCACATATAAAAACGAATTTGATAATATCTATATTTATGCTGATAATACATTAATAAATTATATAGTTATAAATGATACAGCATATTACAATAGTGAAATAGATATAAATGAGATACAACTAAAAACAAATACTGATATATATAATTTCTATACATATGATGAACCATTTGTTGTAAACGAAACTTCAACAAACGAAAATATAGAAATATATATTAGTTACAAAAATTATTTATATGAAGAAGTAGATATTTATACTATAGATAATGATAAATTTATAAATGCTTATAATAAATTAAAAGAAAAAGAAATTGAAATAACTGAATTTAAAGAACATAAAATTGAAGGGAAAATAAGTTTAAAAGAAAATACTACAATTTATACTTCTATACCATATGATAAAGGATGGAAAGTATATTCAAACGGCAAAGAAATAAATACTTACCAAATTAATAATTCATTATTAGGCTTTGATTTAAATAAAGGTAAAAATAATATAACTTTAAAATATACAGCGAATAATATAGATATAGGACTTGCTATAAGCATAACAACTATTATTCTTACAACAACTTATTTAATAACAAAAAGAAAAAAGGCTAATCATCAATAAGATTAGTCTTTTTTGTAAATAATTTTTTAACATTTTTATTAGGCATCATTATTTCAAAATCATTAATAGTTTTAAATTCAAATTCTCTTGTCGCTCTATCTAATTTTTCTCCATCAATACACCACGCCTTTTTAGGATATTGTTCAAATTCAAATTTAACTCTACTAGTTTTATAAAATTCAATACCACTAACATTATTAGGATCATTATCTATTAACAATCTCAAAGCTCTAATAATTGAACGTCTTGTAGGAAAATTACATAATAACAACTCAAATTGATTATCATCTAATCTAACGTCTTTATAAAACATATTCATTCCTGCAATACGATTAGCATTACTAATTAATATAAATGAAAAATATCCAGTTTTCTTTAATCCATTAACTTCATAATTTACTTTATACGATTTTATAGGTCTAAAAAAGTCTTTTACTCCTTCAAATAAATATGCTAAATATCCAAACTTTTTCTTCATATATCTAGGAGTATCATAAGCTATATTGATAAATTTACCTAATCCAGCAACATATACGAAAGGTCTATCATTAACAGTAACAATATCAATTTTTTTCTTAGAACCCTCCATTAATAATTTCAAATTGTTTTCGAAACTTTTTCCATATCCAAACATCATCCCCACATCATTAGTCGTTCCGATAGGTATATTTGCAACTAACAATCTATTTTTACGTTGCATATTGCCAGTTACAACTTCATTAAAAGTTCCATCTCCACCTACGCTAATTACTAAATCACATGTTTCTAAATGACTAACAATTTCTTTAGCATGTCCAGCATATCTAGTTGGCATAATTTTTACATTATATCCATGTTTAGGCAAAATTGTCTTAACACTTTTTAAATTTGCTTCATTCATGGTATGTCCACTATTTGGATTGTAAATAACAACACAATTTTTCATTAAATTATCACCACACATAAATTATAATATATTTTTTATATTTTGCAAATTAAAAAGGGAAAACTCCCTTTATTCGCTTATTTCAATAATAGTTTTATTATCTTGTTTTTCTTCTTTTGGAACAGTTATACACAAAGTACCATTATTAAATTTAGCTTCTATTGAATTAGTATCTATTTCACCTAAATAGAAAGTTCTAGTATATTCACCATAACTTCTTTCTTTTTTTATGTAATTTTTACTATTGCTTTCTTCAGTTTTTTCTCTTTTAGCAGTTATTGATAAATATCCATTTTTACATTCCAATTTAATATCTTTTTTATCAAATCCTGGTAAATCAACTTCTATATTATAATTACCATCTTTTTCATAAATATCACATTTCATCATAGAATTATCTTTGTATGTAACAAAATCTTCAAAAAAATCATCTAAATAATATTGTCTAGGTATCAAACTCATATCTCTCTCTTCCTTTCATACTTTAATTATATCACCGTTTTAGCACTTGTCAAGTTAAAGTGCTAAAATATAAAAATTACAAATAAAAAAAGCACTTTATATTAGTATACTTATAAATTCTATAAATATACCAACAAGTACTCCTATTAAATATAATGTTGATAGAATAAAAATATTTTCTTTCATACTTTTATTAGCCTTAAATAAAACAATTATAGCAACTCCACTACCCGTTAATAACCCTGATATACAAGTGCCTAAATTAATTGCCTCTTTTAAAAATAATTCTGTTAGGGCAATACTAGCACCACAATTTGGTATTAAACCAATTAATGAACCAACAAAAGGACCAAACAAATTATCCTTCATAAAAATTTTACTTATTAAATTAGCACCTAAATATTGAAATAAAATATTTACTATAAAAGAAATAATTATAACAAATAATAATGTATTAAAAGTATGTTTTATACTAGATTTAAAAATTCCACGATCGCAATCACAATGTTCTTCATCACACATATGATAATCATACTCTATTTTTAAATTCTTTTTTCTAATTAATTTATCAACTAATAAACCAAATATACAACCACAAATAAATTTAATAAATAAAATCAATAGAATTGTTTTAAAAGATGCACCTTCACTTAACATAATAGGTAACATTTCATCACTTGTAGAAAGGTAGATAGCAAACAATGTTCCTATTGAAATAACACGTGTTATATAAAAATTGGTTGCTATTACAGAAAATCCACACTGAGGAAACAAACCTAACAAACTTCCTACAATAGGTCCAAATTTTCCAGATTTCTTTATAAGATTTTTAGTTTTATTATTAAATTTATGTTCTAATAATTCTATTATTAAAAATGCTATAAATAAAAATGGAATTAATCTCAAACCATCTAATAAAGTATCATTTATTATATCTAACATATAATTCACCCCATAAACATAAAACAAATTATAAAATAATATATAAAAAAAGTCAATTTATTAAATTAACTTTCTAAACCAAATCTTTCAATGTACTCTTCATAACTAATTTCTTTATCACGAATAGTACCATCTTTTTTTATTTCTATTAATCTATTACATACAGTATTGATTATTTCTTCATCAAATGTACTAATTATTAAAGAACTTCTATATCTTTCTAAACCTTCATTCAAAGCAGTTATGCTTTCTATATCTAAATGATTTGTAGGTTCATCCATTAATAATACATTTCCATGATTTAACATAACTTTAGAGAACATTAAACGAACCTTTTCTCCACCAGATAAAACACCAATCTTTTTAAATACTTCATCTCCTGAAAATAACATTCTACCTAAGAATCCTCTAATAAAAGTGTCATCTGTACTTTCACTAAATTGTCTTAACCATTCCATCATATCTATATTTTTATCAAAATATTTATCATGATTCTTTTCATAATAAGAAATTTTTACAGTAGTACCCACTTTTACTTCACCACTATCCGGCTTTAACTCTCCACTTAATATATTTAATAAAGTAGTCTTAGCTATTTCATTATTTCCAATAAGACCTATCTTATCTCCTTTTCTTAAGACAAATCTCACATTATGTAAAATATCTTTATAACATACATTATCTACAATAATAACATCATTACCTAATTCTCTTTCTAAATCGAAATTAATATAAGGATATTTTCTACTACTAGCTTTTATTTCATCCAATTGAATCTTTTCTAAAGCTTTTTTTCTACTAGTAGCTTGTTTACTTTTACTAGCATTTGCACTAAATCTTCTAATAAAATCTTCCAACTCTTTAATCTTTTCTTCCTTTTTCTTATTAGAATCTTTCATTTGTTTTTGAATTAATTGACTAGACTTATACCAAAAATCATAATTACCTACAAACATAGTAATTTTTTCATAGTCAATATCAACCATATGTGTACATACTTTATTTAAAAAAGCTCTATCATGACTTACTACTAAAACTGTATTTTTAAAATTTATTAAAAATTCTTCTAACCACATTTTACTTTTTATATCTAATCCATTAGTAGGCTCATCTAAAAGAAGTACATCAGGCTCTCCAAATAAAGCACTTGCTAATAATACTTTAACTTTATCAGCATCTTTAAGTTCGCTCATTTTTAAATTAAATAAAGATTTATCAACACCTAAACCATTTAATAATTTTTCTGCATCACTTTCAGCATTCCAACCATCCATATCAGCAAACTTTTCTTCTAATACTGCAGCACGCATACCATCGTCATTGGTAAAATCCAATTTAGAATAAATAGCATCTTTTTCTTGCATAATACTATATAATTCTTTATTTCCCATAATAACAGTATCTATTACATTATATTCATCATACTCATTATGATTTTGAACTAAAGTTGATATTCTTTCGCCTTTACCAAGTATAACTTCACCCTTAGTAGATTCTATTCTACCATCTAATATTTTTAAAAATGTACTCTTACCAGCTCCATTAGCACCAATAATTCCATAACAATTATCACCAGTAAATTCTAAATTTACATTTTGAAATAATACTTTTGTTGTAAATCTTAACTCTAAATTACTAACTTTCAACATAAAAAATCACCACTTAATTAAATCTAACATATAAATATATTTTTAACAAGAAAAAAAAGTGATTTACATCACCTATTAATAATTTTCTTTCTTTATTTCAAAATATGCTTTTGGATGAGCGCATACAGGACAAACTTCTGGAGCTTCTTTACCTATACAAATATGTCCACAATTTCTACATTGCCATATTTTATCTCCATCACGACTAAATACTAAGCCACCTTCAATATTTTCAATTAACTTTCTATATCTTTCTTCATGTTCTTTTTCAATAGCAGCAACTCCTTCAAATAAAGTAGCAATTCTATCAAAACCTTCTTCACGAGCAGTTTGAGCAAACTCAGCATACATATCAGTCCACTCATAGTTTTCACCATTTGCAGCATCAATTAAATTTTCCATAGTTGATGGAACAGAACCTCCATGTAATTCTTTAAACCACATTTTTGCATGTTCTTTTTCATTATTTGCAGTTTCTTCAAATATTGCAGCGATTTGTTCATAACCATCTTTTTTTGCTTTTGAAGCATAATAAGTATATTTATTTCTTGCTTGACTTTCTCCAGCAAATGCAGCCATTAAATTAGCTTCTGTTTTTGATCCTTTTAATTCCATATTAATTCTCCTTTTCTTTACAATCATTACAAATGCCATTAAAGCATAAATCGTAATCAATTACATCATAATCTAATAATTCAGGTAATAGAATATTATATTCATAAAAAATATCATCTATTCTTCCACACTTATTGCAAATAATATGTGAATGAATTAAAGTCTTATCATACCTATCAATATTATTCGGCATTTTAATTCTTCTTATTTTTCTTGAATCTACTAAACTATTTAAATTTCTATATACAGTCCCTAAACTTATATTAGGTATTGATTTAATACATTCATTATAAACCTCATCAGCAGTCAAATGACATGAACTAGAAACTACAACTTCATATATCAAATCTTTTTGTCTAGTATTTCTCAAACAATCACCTCTTATTAGTAATGATTACTAATTAAAGTATATAATAAATTTAATAAAAATACAACTAAAAAATCAAAAAAACTCTTAAAACATTATAAGAGTTCTATTCAAATTTATTCATTATATTTACTTGATTATGTAATGAATTAAATTCATAATAACTTATAGGTAAACCATATGTTAATCTTTTTTCATAATCAAATCCATTTTCTACATTTTGTTTTATCGTTCCATTAGTATTTATAAGTCCCAGTCTTTTTAACGAATCATTCATATTACCAACTAAAAAATAATATATTGTAGGAGCCATAATGTCAGAATCAATCACTTGATAATCAGTTATAGCATAATCTAATAATTTATAATTCTCAAAATTCAATAAATTAGGAACTAATTCTTTAATATAATTAAGTATATTTATAATTTCTCTATAAGAAATAATATTAGCTAACCTTTCTTCAGGAGCATAATTATATGCTGCCTTATACAATTTATTATTAGTACAAAATAAAGATTCACTCAATATCATAGATTCATAAGTGCTACTATTTTCACACTTATTAAATTGATTAGCATGTTCTAATTCATGAAGCATCAACTGTGCTATTTCTAAATTTTTTAAAAATAAATTTTCAAAATCACTAAAATAACAATATTTATTCTCAAAATTTTCCAAATATTCCACTATAGAATAATAATTTACTCTTATACGTTTCAATAGATGATTATAAGATGCTAAAACTGTTCCGGTATCTCTTGATTGAATTTCTTCACTGAATGTTACAAATTTAACATAATCATCTAAATTCTTATAATTCACAACAATTTCAATAAATTTATCCAAAAATTTTCTATCAATAATCTTTCTTTGTTTGGTATAATCATAGATTATTCTCAATAACTTTAATTCCATATATAAAACCCCTTTTGAATTGCGTAATATAATAACATACTAAACTTTATAAGTCAAAAAAAGAGTTATTCCTAACTCTTTTTATATCAACTTGGAGGACCCAGTCGGATTTGAACCAACGATCAGGGAGTTGCAGTCCCACGCCTTACCACTTGGCTATGGATCCATCACATAAGTTATGCAACTATTATATCACATAACTCATATAAATCAAGAATTATTTTAAATTAAATATTATTTTAACATCTCTAAAATTTAAAACAAATTTCATGCTTGTTGCATCTTGGATTTCATATGGAACTGAAATTATCACTTTATTATTAATGTCAGCAATTACATTAACATTACCTACAACTTTAGTCCTATCATTATAAATATATTCAACTGATGAATATTTATCAAAAAAATCTTTAGAGTTTACAAAATATTTTTTTAAATCCACTTTATTATCTAATTCTAATTTATAATTTAATATTAATAATACATTATTTATATCTTTATCTCTAATTATTGTAGATTTATCGTTTTCAGTATATATATAACTACTTTTAATTTCATAATTAGTTAAAGTTAAATTTGACTTACCATAATTCTTTTTATTAAATATAGTATTTTCATTTAAATTCAGTACCTTCTCATTTTTGTTTTTATCAAGACTGTCAGCTCTTATTTTAATTTCTTTATAACTTCCTACAAATTCTTCATTTTCTACAGCAACTCTATCATAAAATTTTAACACATACTTTTTAGATTTATAACTAGATGGCACTTTAAAAATGAATATATAATTTTTTAAATCTCCTGATTTTATCGGTTCATTATTATAAAGTGTCCCTACATCTTGAAAAAATTTATTGAAATAATTATTAGCATATACATAATTTTCTCCATATAATAACCTAATTCTTTTAAAATCAATAGAAGAACTTTGCGCAGCAATATTTCTAACATTTATACTTGCAATAACAAACTTACTTCCATCTTGAATAATATTACTATTCAAATCATATTTAGTTTCATACATATTTACAACTTTATATTGAAAACTACCAGCAACAAAAGTTTCCCCAACTCTCACTTTATTAGAATTCAAAAAGTTAAAACTAAACAATGTGACTCCTAAAACTAAAGCAACTATTCCAATAATAATAGTTATCAAAAATTTGTTTTCTAAAAAATAATATTTTAATTCTCTAAACCATTTTCTAACACCACGTTTATATTTATATGTATTTTTATCAAATACAACTTCAACTTCTTCATTATCTTTTTCTTCTTGTTTTAACTCTAAAATATCTTTACTAAAATTAAATTTATTTAAATTAAAACCTATAGACATTAAAAAGAACTTTACAATAAAATATATAATTGGAATAATAATTAAGAACGCAATATCTGTATACAACTTTAAACTTGTTTGTTCCACTATAGTTTCATCTAATGTAACAAATACACTACTAATAAACATCAAATAAATAAATATAACTATCAAATAAAGCAAAGAAAATAAGTAATCTTTCAAAGGTTTATCTTTTCTCTTTAACAACAAAAAGATTCCTACTAAAATAACACCTGTAATTAATATCGCTAAATATAATTTGAAGCCAATATAAGTAGCCCCTAATGTACTAAAATTAGTAATATCACCACTATATATATCAGCTACAACAGTTCTTAATAAACTTAATTTATAACTTATATAAGATAATAAAAATACTAATACTAAATTTATTATTTTGAAATATTTAATTAAAAAAGCATAAGGTTTTCTAAATACCATAATATCACCACTTTATATAGTCTTTATTATATAGATAGTATACCAAAAAAAAAGATATATTTCTATAATCTTTTATATGCCAATAATTGTCCTTCTTCCAATAATATTTTATTATTGACTTTTGAAAAACTATTATAATCTACATTAAACAATTTAATAACATCATTCAAATTATCTCCACTTTTTGTTAAATAGTAACTATATCCACTTTTAGGAATTAAAATTTCTTGATTTTCATATATATAATCAGTCATATTTAAACCATTTATTAGAGATAATAGTTCTGGATTAACATTATATTGTTTACTTATGCCATATAATGTATCTCCTTTCTTTATAATATAATTATCATATATAGAATTATTCATTTTAATATCACCTATTAATAATATATTAAAAAACGATAAAAAAAGTTCTATTTTAAAATAGAACTTACTTTATCTTTATTTGGATATAACTTTTTAGCTTCTAACATATACATAGATATTATAGATTCTATTTCAGTTAATGCTTTTTTTTGAAAGTTTGTAAAAGTAATTACTTCTTTAACTGTATCTATTCTTATTCTTCCCCAAAAAATACCTGATAAAATTTGTAAATCATTATACATTTCTGGAGTTACAGAATTTAAAGTATAACCATATAATATTTGGTCTTGCCCAATTAATATTCTATCACTAGTTACACATAAAACTGCAGTATCAAAAATATGTAATGCACTCTCATTCTTTTGTGCAGCAAAAGCATATAAAACTTTTTCATTAGGATTTAAATGTTTTTGTATAACATTACAATGTTTTTTTACTCTCCACATTATTGTAGACGGATATCTTTTTTTAAATTCCATTACACTTTTAAATACAGTTTTTTCCATATTATCACTCACTTATTAAATTATTATTTTTTAATTTTTCTATTAATGAATTTCTATTAACATAACCACTAATACAATCAATAACTTTACCATTTTTAGTAAATATTGTTAATGGTGTCCCAAAACCTTCAGACATTTTGAATTCAACACCTTCAGTATTACATTTAGCTGGTACTGTTAAATCCATATTAATAATTTTAGAATATTCTTTTTTATTATAATTATCTGAATCAAAATAATAAATATCTAAATTATATTTTTCTGCTAAAGCATTATACACCGGTTTAAATTTATTGCAATAGAAACATGTATCTCTACCAAATACAACCATTGTAACTTCTTCACCTTTAACTAATTTCTTAAATGAATTAAAGTTTTCAGCAACCTTATAAGTTCTATTATCCTCAGTCAAATTACCTACAAAATATTTTTCTACATCAGCATTTAAACTTTTTGCTTCATATTTAGTATAATTTTTTTGTAAATCACCTTCAATATATAAAGAAACAACAACATCTTCGCCTAATAATTTTTTTATATCATCACTAGATTTTACGTTGTATACACCATATTCATATGAGTAATCAGTTTTAGTTAAATCTCTCATCTTTCTTAATTCTTTCTTTGTATCTTTTTCTAAATCACCAACATAAACTAAGAAAGTTTCACTAGCTTTGATTTTTTCTTCTATTTCATTTGAAGATAATACTTCTATATTTTGATTTTTAATATAATCAGTAATTATAGGAATAAATAATATTATAACAATAGCAATAAATATAATTAATCCATAATTAATATTTTTTTCTTTCATTCCATATCCCTCCTAATAAAATTGTATCAAATTATTTTATTAAAGTAAATTTTTTAAACAAAAAAAGTAATAATATTATTACTTTTTACCACCTCTATTTAAGTTAGCATTTTTTCTAAATTGTAATACTTGAGAAACTTCTTCGTATAATTCTGAATCAACATTTTTTAATCTATTTTTTATATCTCTATAAACAACCCAATAGTCAATTCCAGTTTCTTCAGATATTTCTTCTATAGTTTTGCCACTTACTATCAACTTAGCATTTTCTAATACTCTCTTTTTTACATTATCATCTTTTATTGTAGGTTCAGTATTTTTATCTATTACCTTCTTTAATTCTTGATAACGTTGTGGCTTTAATTTAGCAAAACGTTGACAATAATCACTAACAGTAGCAACACTAACTCCAAATTCTGAACCAGCTTTACGATATGAAGAATTATTATTTATAATATATTCACATACCGCTATAATTCTTTCTTCTAATTCATTTTGTCTTTCTAACTCCCTAATTTCATTTGGTTTAAGATTAAAATTACCCATATATACACCTTATTTCTTTAAACATTCCTCTATCATACTTATTACAACATTATTAAAAGAAGTGTTATTATCCCTAGCAATTTTCTCTATTTCTTTAACTAATTCTTCTTTAATATAAATAGATTTATAAGTAGTAGGAACTTTCACCTTTGTATTCTTAGGTTTAAATGCCATATCAAATCACCCATCCTAATCTTATTATGTTAGAAAAACAAATGGTATATTAGATTTTTCTAACATATTTTTATATAACTAAATTTGATAACACATTTAAACAAAAGGAGTTTTTTTATGAAGATAATATATGAAAATTGTATATATGTACAAAAAAATGATATTGGTTTCTTAAATCAAACAGATATGCCAATACCAGGTTCTATTTATATGAAAGTATTTGGAAATAGTGGATTTACAATTATAGATAATAGTAATAGATTTGAATTTATAGAATTTACTAAACCAAATGAAATTGAATATTTTAAAAACATAAATTGGATGATAGACTATAATGATGTTTGCAATTTAACTGAAGATGAAATAATAGAACTAGGAAATAAAATAGCAACAGAAAGAAATGTTATAGCTCGAAAATACAATGCTATGTCACAAGAAGATAAAAGAAAGAATTATAGCCTAATTAGAGAATGTGAATTATTAGATTTTAAAATGCACTCATTAAGAGATATAATGCTACATAAACAAGGAAAACTAAGTTTTACAATACCTACTCCCAAAAAGAAAAGAGCAAAGAAAAAAGGTATCAAAAAATTGCTAAAAGAGTTCAAAGAAAAATAGAACTCTTTTTTACATAAAAAAACAAACCATTATAGTTTGTAAAATTTTAATAAATGGTGGAGCCGGTGAGAATTGAACTCACGTCCAAAATACTTTCTTATTTAATATCTACAAGTTTAGTTAGAACTAAAAATTCATTAATAAAAAAGAGTCTAACAATCTATTTATTAATATAGTTTATAAATTATTCAGCAAACTACCCTAAACAAAGCAGTTGCTATATCTTACATATATGAACCCTAATTAAACCTATAAGAGAGAATAATTAAAGTGCTTTATTGCCAAATTAGGCAAATGCTAAAGCGTTTGTATTAAATTTGTTGTCAGTTAATTTAAACTGTTTGATAAGTTAGGCCTATCAGTCCACTTGCAACTAAATAGAAATATATCCTGTCGAAACCATTACGACCCCAAGTAATAGATAATATATCATATTTACTCGTTTTCATCAACGATTTTAATAATAAGTTCTCCATCTTTGCTATACAAATATTTTTCTCTAGCATACTTTGCAACATACTCAGGATCTTGTAATTTAACAACATCTTCTTCTAATATATCTTTATCACTTAATAACTTCTCATATTTTTCTTCTAACTCTCTTTGTTCTTTCTTATTTTCAAGAATTTGCTTCCAATAATTAAAAGAAGAATATGAAACATAAGATACTAATAAAATAAAGATACTAAATAAACATAATAATCTTCTCTTTGCACCTTTATTAACTTTCTTCATATTATCCACCATAATTATAATATCACAAAATGTAAAAAATTAAATTTTATTTATAAATAAAAATGTAAACAAATGTAAAAATAATAATTAAATAATGATAAAAATTAAAACATCCATTATATATAAAATAATAAATACCTATATATCCTACAAAAAAGATAATTAACAACAAAGCTTTTATAATAAAGTTTAAAGACACCTTCTTTATAAACAACAATAATAAAATCCAATATAAAAATGTTAAAACTATATTACCAAATATTATCATTTAAACAATTTACTAAAGAAACCATTTTCTTTTTCTCCATCTATACCTTCTAAATAAATAACACTATTTATTTTACCTTTAATACATATATTACCATCATTTGTATCCAATTTTATTAATTCTAAACCACTACCTTTTATGTTAATATTTCCCATTACTGTACTAATTAAAAACTCATTTTCATTAAAGTTATGAACCTTTTTAGTACCACTTATAAATATATTACTTCTCTCCAAAACTTTAACACTATGACTAATTACATTACTATCAAAATTATTCTCCATAATATCACCTAATTAAATATATAAAAAATAAAAAAATTAATAACAAAAAAAACCACATAAGTGGTTAAAAGTCATTATTCTGCGTTATTATATGCTTCAATTATAGCATCTTCAAACATTTTTCTTGCATCAGAATTAATTGGATGAGCTATATCTTTATATTCTCCAGTAGCAGTTTTTCTACTTGGCATAGCTATAAATAAACCATTATCTCCTTCAATAATTCTAATATCATGAACAGCAAATGAATCATCTAATAAAATAGATGCCTTTCCTTTCATTCTAGAGCCTTCTTTTTCAACTTTTTTCACATTTACAGATGTTATCTTCATATTAACATGCACTCCTTTCAAGTTTATCCAAACTCTAATTCCATTTTATACCAAAATATTTAGAAAATCAATACTTTATCTAGGATAACCTACATACATCATACCAGTTGATTTTAAACCACCAATTCCGTCTTTACCATACTTGGTTTTATCTAAAAGTTGTAATAAATCAATTTCAGTTCCTCTTTCAGTTAAAGCTAAATTAACAGCTATAATAGCAGGATCTAAAGCGTGAATATTAATTCTTTTTGGACTAGAAGCAAAATTAGCCCCTGCTTTAATTAAAGCTTCATAATCACTTTGACAAGCTCCTGCAATAATAGCTAATTTTTCATGACTTTTTTCATAATCTCTAGCCTGAAAAACAGCTTTAACAAAATTTTTAGAATTCTTATAATTATTTATATCATTAATATCTTTTGATTTATTAATAGAATCATGCCCAGTAATAATCATTATATCGGGTTTATATTTTCTAAGTAATTTAGGCACCACATTATATAATTCACCTTCATTTATATGCTCTCCAATAGCTAAAATATTAGCTTTTTTATAAAAATCTAAACACCTATTTAAATAATCTTTATCTCCATCAATATGAAGTACTTTAGCAGGCAAATAAAAATATTCACTTCTATCTAAATCTTTGCGTATCATAATAGAATCTATTAATTCTTCATCTTTATTCTCATAATCACATTTTACTAAATCATCTATATTACTATCTGCAAATAAACGTATATCAACACCCTTTAAAATAGCAACATCATTTTTTATATCAACAATCTTAAAAATAGTATCATTGTTATAGCTATTTCGACTAACATAATCACCAATTTGCAATTCCAAATATATCACCAATAAATTATATAAAAAAAAGGATAAAATATAACATCAATCCTAAGGTTTTAATTCTAATTTTTTAGGAACATCTTTATCCTTATATTCTTTATATTTTTTCATTATATAATTGTCTATATAATTTCTCTTATATTGAATATCACTTAATAATTTAAATTGATTACGAGCTCTATCTAAATTATGCTTATCATAGTTAGTTTTAAAATATGTATCACCATTTATATAATCATTCAAAAATCGTAAACCTAATTCAAAAGTGATAACTTCTATTGCTTCTGCCATATTACATACTTCATCTTCAGTTAAATATGGTGCCATTTCACTTAGATATCCATCAGTATAAGATTCAAATAAATCTAATCTTAAAAATACTTCGTTTAAATCTTTTTCATCTTCTAATGCATTTGCACAAGCGCTTCTAACACCATCTCCAAAATCATATAAAGAACTACCTAACATTACAGTATCTAAATCTATTACAGTTAAATATTCTCCAGTCACTTCATGCAACATAACATTATTAACTTTAGTATCATTATGCGTTACTCTTACTGGTATACTTCCTTTTTCCATTAAACTAGTTATAATAGAAGCACATCCAGCATTCTTTAAAACAAAAACTATTTCACTTGCAACTTCTTCTACTCTATCACAAACATCTAATTGAACATCTTTCAAAAAATTAGCATATCTTTTAGGAGTATTATGAAAATCTGCAATAGTTTCTTCTAAATTATCTATTGGAAAATCAAATAACATTTTTTGAAAATGACCAAATGCTTTACCTGCATTATAAATAACATTCTTATCAGTAGAAACATCATATGAAACAGAATTTTCGATACAATTATATGCTCTATAATACTGTTTTTCTCCATTTTCATCTGGTAACGTTGCTAACAATTTATGATTTTTTGTTGGAATTACTCTCAAACAAGGATGTACTTCGTCACCAGAAAAATTAGCTTTTTTTTCAATCCAATCAGTTACATTCTTTATATTTTGCATTAATTTATAGGGTTCTTTAAAAACTGTAGTATTAATTTTTTGAAATATAAATTGTTTTATTGTTCCGTCAATCATCCTATATGTTGCAACAAAAGTTTTATTTATATTACCATTATTCTTACTAGAGGGAGTTTTAATTAAAACACCATCTATATCAAATTGAGTTAATATTTCATTTATTTCTTTTTCAACCATTTTAACCACCACAATAATTATAACATATATGTCATAATAAATTATTACAAATTTCTATAAACACTTCATAACTTAAATCTTCTGCTCTATTTGTTAAATCAAAATTATATTTCATTAATATTTCTTCTATTTTAATCAAATCATAACTTTTTAAATTATTTTTTAAATTCTTTCGTTTTTGTTTAAATGCATCATTAACTATTTTTTTATATTTTTCAAAGTCACAATCAATAGTTTGCTCTTTTTTTACTAATCTTATTATTGCACTATCAACATTAGGAATAGGATAAAACTCTTTTCTATCTACCGTAAATAAATACTCTATATCAAAATAATAATTAAGTATAGCAGTTATAGCACCATAAGAAGATGTTTTAGGTTTAGCACTTAAACGTTCAGCAACCTCTTTTTGTACCATCAAAACCATTACTTCAGGAATATATTCTTCATCTATAAACTTTGTAATAATTGGAGTTGTAATATAATATGGAATATTCGCAATAACATATAATTTATCATCTTTACTAAAATATTCTTTTAAACTTACTTCTAAAAAATCTTCATAAATTACATTTAAATTAGAATTGTCAATTTTATCTAAATATTGTTTTAAAGATTCATCTATCTCAAAAGAAAAAACAGGTACTTCTTTTTTTACCAATAACTTTGTTAAAGCTCCATCACCTGGTCCAACTTCAACTATTTTTGAATGTTTATCACATTCAAAAGAAGATACTATTTTATCTAAAATAGCATCATTTCTTAAAAAATTTTGTCCATATTTTTTTTTAAAATTATGTTTTTCCATAAAAACCTCTAAAAAATCAAGAATTGCTTCTTGACCATCCAAATCTTAAAACATCATAAGTTATATTTCTTCTACCAATAGAATAAGCCTCATTTTCACTACTAACTAATAAATCTAAATTAGTACCAGTTACACCTCTATCAAGTACTATAGCGGTCCTTTTCTTACCATCTAAATTATATTGAACAATTGAACCACATTTTAAACTTGTAGATGATGCCATTATATCAACAGTACCATAATCTTTATCTTCATAAGTTGTAATTCTATTAGTTAAAACATTTTGCCCCGTACATCCTAAAGTACCCCCACATAAAGGACAATCAGCAACATATCCAGTTAAATCACCAACATAAGTATCTAACGGATAATATAAATCTTGCATTCTAATTTCTTCCATCTTAACAGCCATAGCAGTTAAATCTAAAACTTTATTGTTGTTATCATTAAATACTACACCATTATCTTTTTCAACATTTATTTTATTTATACCAAATATAGCTATTATAATAACTAATATTTTAAAAACTCTACTGATATATTTCAAAATATCACCTTCATTAATAGTTATAATATATCATGTATAAAACTAGATGTCAAAAATATCCTTTATATTTCTATTGCTAATTTCAATCAATTCTTCTCTGCTAATACCCATATTTTCGGCAATAAAATCAACAACATAATTAGTATAACTAGGATTATTTTTATAACTCCTAAAGGGAACTGGTGTTAAATAAGGACTATCCGTTTCAAAAACTAAATCTTCTACACCTATTTCTTTTATAATATCAATTAATTTGCAATTTTTAAAAGTTACAACACCATTTATACCCAACTTATATCCCATTTTTATATATTCTCTAGCAACTTCCACACTACCATTAAAACAATGAATAATTCCTTTTATTTTATAACATTTCAATATCTCTAACATATCACCTGTTGCTTCTCTACTATGAATAACAACAGGTAAACTATTTTTTTCAGCAAACTCTAATTGTCTTTTTAAAACATTAATTTGTTCTTCTTTATTTTCTTTAGTGTAATAATAATCTAATCCAATTTCGCCTATACCTATAACTTTATTATTGTTAAGATTCTCATTTAATAATTTCATTACATTATCTATTTCATCTAAATTTTCTCCAGGATGTAAACCTAAAACACAATACATATTATTGTATTTTTTAGACAATTCTAATACCTCTAAACAACTTAGATAACTACAAGCATTATTTATAACACGATTAACACCTTTTTTTTCTATTTCTTTCATCAAATTATCTATATCTTCATAATATTCTTTATAAATATGACAATGAGTATCAGTTAACATATATAAATCACTTCCACAAAAAATTATATAACAAAAAAAAGCATATTTCTATGCTAATTTATTAAATCAATAATTAATTCTCTAATTTGTTTCTGAATTTTATCATCTAAACTTTTCTCTTTATTTACAAAATAAAGTTCCCCCATATTATTACTATCAATTATTATTGGTAAAGAAGAAACATTATATTTTTCATTTGTTTTCAAAACTAAATTAAAATTACCATCAATATTTTCAACTACTACTTCATCTTTACTTTTTATTTCTTCTTTAGTAGAAATTATCACTTTTTGTTTTTCTAAAATTAAAATATCAAAATCAATATATTTTTTTATAAACAATAATAATCTTTGCAACTTTTCTTTATACATTTCAATACCCATACTTTTTTTCAAAATAATACTATCTTTATCAACGAACATTTCTAATTCATCAAAATTTTTTATTTTAAAAGTATTTCGTATTTGTTTAGGAATTACAATTCTTCCTAACTCATCAATTCTTTTCTTAAATAAATTATTATTCATGAAGATTTCACCAATATTAGTATGATTTTTTATCCTTCTTTTATACAAGATTTTATTAATAAAATCAAATCTAATAAATCTTTTACGTAATCTCCATTTCTATTTACAATATTTAAAGAAATAATAATCTTTTTATTAAAATATTTTAACTTAAACTTA
>JAZLAK010000105.1:0-3341 GCA_045613165.1 Bacilli bacterium
TTAATTTTTTATTTATATATTTTATAGATTTATAATATCCATCTAAAAAATCATTATATTTAACTATCTCATCAAACTTTTTCTTATCCATTTTTTTATTAACCAATAAATTATATTTAACTATAACATCATCATACAAGGAAATTGTTAAATCATCTTCAAAATATACCTTATATGTATTGCCTTTATCTTTTTTAAATTTTTCTATCTTCATGAAATTCACCTTATAAAAATTATATAATATGTACTTTTGTTCGTCAATAAATAACTAAAAAAAGATGATTATTTATCACCTTTTAAATTAACTAATTTTTTTAATTTATTTGATTTAATCATAAACAATATCATTAATATAAATAAGAATACACAAGCAACAGATAAACCATAAATCAAATACTGATTATTCTTACTAGTTTTAATTTCTTTTTCATAATTATCTATATCAAAAATTTGTAAAGTTTTTTCTTCTTTATCATAAGTATAATAGTTCTTTTTGCCAGTAGCCAAATTAACAGCATATACTAATAATCTACTATCACCACTTACTCTATATCCCGAAACTCTTTGTTCATTTATACTTACAGTAGTTTTTTTATAATTAGTAGGAACTTTATCTAATTCTAAAAATATTATAGATAACTTATCACTTACAAAAGCATTATATTTAGTATATTCTCCATTGTCATATATAAATAAACTAATATTACCATTTTCATCTTTTAACCCAACTAACATATAATTACTAACTTCATTTTTAAAAGCAGGTATTTCATGCTCTCCTATTTTAATTGTAGTTTCATCAAATAACTCAGGTTTTTCCAAATTCTTTGCAACCTTAACTACTGTATATTTTTTACCTTCAATAACTACTGCAATAGGATTTTGATCTTCCACATTAACTGTCAACTTATATGTATTACTTACTCCTGTTTCACTTGTAACTACTATTTCAAAAGTATTAACTCCTTCTTCGACAGTCTTCTCTCCAGTTCCCTCTACATTTGAATAACTATCAGCTTTTTTAGCAACAATATTAATTTTTTCAACAGTTGATGGAACATTAACTGAATATTCATTAACATCTTTATCAAATTTAGGACTTATTTCATAACCTTCTACACTTAAACTTTTTAAATCATTATTTGTAGATTTTTCACGAGGAACAACAACTGTAACACTTTTACTACCACTTATTTTAGTATTAGCTCCATCACTACTTGTAATATCTCCACTCATTACAAAATTTATAATTCCAGTACTCGTTGATTTACAAGTTACTGAAAATGTTTTTGTCGTATTATTACCAGTACCACTATCTCCAACAAATTTTTGAGTACAACCACTTGTTGCTCCACTACTTGTAATTGTTACATTCCAAGCAGCAGTATTTTTTATAGTTACACTTGCTGTAACTTTATCCCCATTTTCTATTTTTGATTTACTAACACTTATACTTGCACTTCCCGCAGCACTAACATAAATAGTACTAACTAAAAATACAAATACAGACACTAAAAATATTTTTAATCTTTTCATAATTACCCTTTCTATTGACTAATACTGCTTGTACCTAACAAATGTTGTCTTAATTTTAATAAATCAGCCGAATTAATTTCACTATCACCACTAATATATGCGCTAGTTTTAAAAGCTCCCGATAAATTAATTTGTCCTAATAAATATTGTCTTATTTTTAACAAATCAGCTGAATTGATTTCGCCATCACCGCTTACATCACCATACATAACATAAGTATATGAATTACTTCCAGCACTATTACTCATTTCAATAACATAACCAGTTCCAATAGCATCACCATCTTTTTTTACATTACCATTAGAATCTTTTATAACAACACTAGCACTACTTCCAACTTTATTTTTTATTTCACTTACTGTTGTACCTAAACTATACCCCTTTAAATAATCACCAGTTTTACTAACTTTTAACATTGATATAAAATCATTACTTACATTAGTTTGATTATTATTTGTATTACCCCCATTATCAACATTATTATTACTAACAGCACCATTAGCACCTTTACCACCATTAGCCCAAACTAGTCCAGCCTTCGCAGGATTTGAAGCGCTACTATTAGCTCCTATGTTAAAAAAATTATATATTCCTTTATATGTATAACCTTCATAAGTAAACTCAGCACCATTTGTTGTACTTGTTTCTTTAGTACCACTTTCTTGTCTTGCTAAACTTGCCAAATATAAAGGAGAAATCTTCGCAGTCCTTCCAGCTTCTACAAAAATACTAGCATACGACTGATTATCTAATATAGACATATCACTCATAAAAGTATTGTTAACAACACTTTGTACAACAGTTTCATTATATAATTCACTAAATCCCAAATTTTCAAACATAAATATATATTTTTCACTTAAGAAATTTCGAGGATCTAAGAAAAACTTTGTTGAAGCTTCATTTCCAATACACCAACCGCTTTCAGTTACATAATAAGGATCTTGTTCACATAATCCAGAACTTATTTCAATACTACTAACTGACTTTTCACTTAAATAACTTGCTTCAAAATCCAAATTTGTTTTTAAAACTGTAAAAGTCCAATTAGGATGAATTGTATGTAAATATCTTAAATAAGGTTTATAACTATCATGAAATTCTTGAATAGTTGTTTCAAACGCTTCATCTTGTACATCAGCAGTAAGTCTTTCAGTATTTTTTATATTTTGATTATAAGTAGTTTCAGGCATATTAGTAAACTCCGGTATAATAAAATTTAAAACGTTATCTAATAAACCATTATCTTTCATAGAATTATAAGTTGTACTCGCTTCACTCATAGGAGCACGTAAATTTGCCATATATTGATGATTATAAACTGGATAATATCCATTAGGATTTACATTAAACTTTTTTAAATATGAAGTATATTGTCCTTTAGCAATATATCCTTTACTGATATATTCAGCGCCACCCACTATTGCCTTCTTAGGACTAGTCCAAGGTCTTCCATAAGTAGTAACTGTTTCACCAATAATTCTAACTAAATTAGAACATACATAACCATAATTATTATTATAATATACATAATACCAAGATTTACTACAACCATTTCCAGTACCAGCATTAGTATCACTTATATAAAACTCAGCATTATAAGGAATTTCTATTAAAACATTACTATCTTTAGTACTAGGCTTATCTCTCATATTAACACCAGAACTATCAGTAACATACCCAGTTTCAGCATTAACATTTATTACAAATATAAAACATAATACAAAAATTATAATTAAATTCTTAAATAATTTCATATTAACACCTCCACTACCATAATTATTCATAATAATTATACCATAATA
>JAZLAK010000106.1:0-9845 GCA_045613165.1 Bacilli bacterium
TAAAATTGAAGAAGAAGTTTTTAAAAAATATTATCAATATTATATAGATAGAAAAAATACTATAGCAGCTTGTTATAAAGGTCAAATAAAAGAGAATTTCTTTATTTCTAATATTAGAAAGTTTGAAACTCCATTAGAATATAGTTTATATAAAGATAATATAGATAAAGAACTATATTTGAATTTGATAAATGTATGTCATGATAAAAAGAATTTAATGTATGATTATATGAAAGTACGTAAAGATATTTTAGGATTAGATGAGATGCATATGTATGATTTATATGTTGATTTAGTTGAAGAAAAAGAAACTAATATAAATTTAGATGAGTGTAAATCAATGATAGTAAATGCATTAAGTCCTTTGGGTGAGGATTACATTAAAGATTTAAAAAAGGCATTCAATGAAAGTTGGATAGATTATTATCCTAATGACGGTAAAAGAAGTGGTGCATATGAGTGGAATACTTATAGAGTTGATCCATATGTTTCAGTTAATTATGAAAATACTTTTGATAGTGTAAATACTTTAACGCATGAATTAGGTCATGCTATGCATTCTTATTATAGTGATAAAAATAATTCATATTTATATAATGCATACCCAATATTTTTAGCTGAGATTGCTTCTACTGTAAATGAAGTTTTATTAAGTGAATATATGATTAGTAATGCAAAAACAAAAGAAGAAAAGATATTATATATTTCTAAGTTCTTAAATAAGGTAAGAACTACTATATTTAGACAAACTAAGTTTGCTGAATTTGAGATGATTATGCATAATAAATATAAAGAAAATATTCCTCTAACAGAACAAGAATTTAGTAAAACATATTATGATTTAAATAAATTATATTATGGTAATGATATTATTTGTGATGAAGAAATTTCTTTAGAATGGGAAAGAATACCTCATTTTTATACTTCATTTTATGTTTATAAATATGCTACTGGTTTATGTGCAGCTTTAATAATAGCTAATAATATTTTAGAAAATAAACCTAATGCAAGAGAAGATTATATGAAATTCTTAAGTAGTGGATGTAGCGATTATCCTTTAAATATTTTGAAAAATTGTGGTATAGATATAACTAATAAAGAAGTTTTAAATAATGCATTTAATATTTTCGAAAATAGATTAAACGAATTAAAGGAATTAATTGAGGTGAAATAATGGCTAAAGATTATTATAAAACTTTAGGTGTTGATAAAAATGCAACTGATGATGAAATAAAACGAGCTTTTCGTAAATTAGCTAAACAATATCATCCAGATGTAAATAAAGAAGAAGGAGCTCAAGAAAAATTTAAAGAAATTGGTGAAGCTTATTCTATTTTATCTGATCCAACTAAACGTAAACAATATGATCAATTTGGTTCGGCTGCTTTTGACGGCACCGGAGGTGGAGGTTTCTCTGGTTTTGGCGGCGGAGGTTTCTCTGGCTTTGGTTTTGAAGATTTTGATTTAGGAGACCTTTTTGAACAATTTATGGGTGGCGGAACTCGTAGAGGTAGAAATGCAAAAAGAGCTACAAAAGGTGATGATGCTTTAGTTAGAATTGAATTATCTTTTGAAGAGGCTGTATTCGGTTGTGAAAAAGAGTTTACTATAAACGTTAAAGATAAATGTGATTCTTGTAATGGTGTTGGTGGACATAATTCTAAAACATGTCCAACTTGTAATGGTAGAGGAAGAGTAGTACAAGAACAAAGAACTATTTTAGGTATGTTTCAAACTGAAAGTACTTGTACTAAATGTAATGGAACTGGTACTGTATTTGAAACAACTTGTAACACTTGTCGTGGTAATGGAAATGTTTTAAAGAAAAAAACTTTAAAGGTTCGTGTACCAAGAGGTGTTGATAATGGTGACCAATTAAGAATGAGTGGTAAAGCATCAGCAGGATTAAATGGTGGACCAAATGGAGATGTTTATATAGAATTTAGTATTAAAGAACATCCGATATATCAAAGAGATGGTTCTGATATTTATGTTAAAGTTCCAGTATCTATAACTGAAGCTGTGCTAGGTTCTAAAAAAGAAATTAATACTATTCAAGGTAAAGTTAAATTAGAAATTGAACCTGGTACTCAAAATGGCGATAAAGTTAAATTACGTGGTAAGGGTATTGATGATGAGAAACTTGGTAAAAAAGGAGATACTTATGTTATATATAATGTAATTATTCCTACAAAGTTAGATAAAGAACAAAAGAAATTATTTAAATCGTTAGATAATACTGATTTAGATAATGAAGATGCATTTAAAAGATTTAATAAATATAATTAAATCTTTTTTTATTGTTAAAAATAAGAGTTTATAGTAAAATTATTTTAGGATAGTGAGCGATTTATATGAGTGAAGATTTATTAAATAAAAAACAAAGAATAATAATTATTATAGTGATAGTATTTTTATTGATTTTAACATTTTTTAGTTTAACATATGCTTATTTTTTGACAAAAATTAAAGGGAATGAAAATGATAAATCAATAATTGTTACAACTGCAAATTTAATATTAGAATATGAAGATGGTAATGGAATAATAGAATTATATAAAGTTGAACCAGGAATAACTTTTAATAAAACATTTACAGTAACCAATAAAGGAAATACAACAATAAAAGATTATGCGGTTGTCTTGGAAAATGTTATAAATAACTTCTATAATAGAACTGATTTGACATATTCATTATCGTGTGTTTCTGTTGATAAAGATACCCAAGAAACTAAAGGTAGTTGTGAAGGTAAAAGCGAGTTATCTTTTCCTAGAAGCGAAGAAATAATGGTTACTAATGATATTGATGTTGGTATAATGCATAAATATGTATTATCGGTAAATTATAAAGAAACAAATTTAGATCAATCAATTGATATGAATAAAAATATGTCTGCAAAAGTAAATATTTATGATAGAAGAGATAAAATAGTATATTTAACTGATGATAAAGCAACGGAAATATTTTTAGATAATATTGATAGAATGGAAACTTTGGCTAAAGAATTTATTAGTTCAAAATCTTTATCTGTTAGTTCAACATGGTTAGTATTTAGTACAATAAGTAAATTAGGTTATGATACTACTAGTTGGTCAATAGTAGCAGGAGATAGAAATACTGATTTTGAAGATTATTTAGTAAGAAATAATTTTGATATAAATGTTTTTAAAAATATGAAATATTTAGCTTCTCCTAATGAATATAGTGGTGTCGTGCATTTTACAGCTGCATTAGCTGCTATGTTGTATAATACGGATCCTTTATATAATTTCATAATGGATGAAGAGCATTATAATAATTTAGCTGGTTGGGCTGGTGATTTACAAACTTTAATATCAAATAATTTATTAAAAGAGGTTTCTAATCAAAATGATTATAATGAAGTATATCAAAAAATGTCTAATCTAATAGGAAAAAATGGTACATATTTTGATAGTGATGATTTATATGCTGATTTAGATGCGATTAATTTATATTATTTATTAAGTTCTTCATCTAATAGTAGTATTAAAACAGTGTTAGAATTATATTTTAATGGGAAATATCAACAAAGATTTTCAACTTTTGTAAAAAGGATAGCAGGGACTTATGATTATGAAACTTTAAAACAAAAAATATTTATTTATACTCAATATAAAAATGGAGGAACTACATGGCCATTATTTAAAGATATAAGTGAATTTAGTAGTACTGTTGCAGAAGCTTCTAGAGATTCAGTTACAGACTATATATGGTATTTAAGTAATCTTAGAGTATTAAATATTTTTACTGAAAATATAGTTTTTAAGAAGGGAACAATAGTTAATTTTAGTGCTGAGTATGTAGATTCAAATGATAAAACAAATGTATCTTTAACAAATGAAGATTATACTTGGTTAGTTACTAATGTTGATGGCAGTAGTTGTTTATCTACTATTGATAATGGTGTTTTGAGTATTGCTTCAAATGAAATAAATAATCAATTACAAATCAAAATAATTTTAAATAAATCCAATAAAGTAGTTGCTACTAGGGAAATAAATTTAACTTAGAATATGAATAGTTTGAATCATATTCTTTTTTTTGTTATAATTTTTTGGGGACGTGATTATATGAAGAACGTAGTTGTATTTGGAGGAGGTACAGGACTATCTCATTTATTATCTGGTTTAAAATTATTTCCGGTTAATGTTACTGCAATTATTAGTGTTGCAGATGATGGTTCTAGTACTGGAGTATTAAAAAGAGAATTAAGTATACCAGCTGTAGGTGATATTGGTAAAGTAATGTTAACAATGGCTAATGCTAATCAAGATTTAATAAATTTATTATCATATAGATTTGATAACCCATCTTTAGAAAATCATCCAATTAGAAATATAATGTTAGCAGCTTTAATAGAACAAAAAGGTAATTTAACCGATGCGATAGATTTTATGTGTAAATTATTAAAAATAAACGGACGTATATTACCTATTACTGAAGAAAAAGTAGAGTTAGTAAGTATTATGGAAGATGGTACTAGAATTGTTGGCGAAGATAGTATTACTAAGAGTGAGAAAAAAATTAAAGAGTTAAGTTATGATAGAGAATTTAAAGTTAATAAAGAAGTTTTAAAATCTTTAAAAAATGCTGATTTAATAATTTTATCTCCTGGAAGTTTATATACTAGTATATTACCACATTTAATAATTCCTGAAATTCAAGACGCTATAAATGATAGTAAAGCAAAAAAAATGTATGTTTCAAATTTATTTACTCAACCTGGAGAAACTGATGATTTTAAAGTAAGCGATCATTTAAAAGTAATAAATAAATATATAAATAATATTGATGTAGTTATTGCTAACGATAAAAAGATTCCTACTAAAACTGGTAGAAAGTACGAAACAGAAGAACAAAAAGATCAAGTTAAGATAGATAAAAAGGTAATAGAAAAATTAAATTGTAAATTAATAAGTGATAAGTTATATGGTTTTTCTCCAATAGATGGAACTATTAAACATGATTCTTTAAAAACATCTTATTTAATATTTTCTTATTTAATGGATGAGGTTTAATATGACTTTTACTACTAGAATAAAAGATGAAATAACTAAAGATATACCTAATAATATAGAAAGCAGAATAGAACTTTTATCATATTTAAAATATGCAAGTGCTATAAATAGTAATAAGATTGTAATTTTAATAGAAAATGCAAGTGTTGCTAGATATATATTTAGATTACTAAAAACTATTTATAATATAAATATTAATTTAACTATAAGAACAGTGAAAAGATTTAAAGTGAAAAAAATGTTTATTTTATCTATAACTGAAAAGGTTGAAGGAATAAAAACTGAAATTAATGATTTAAATGATAATGTATTAAATAGTAGTTTTGAAGAAGTTTCTGCATATTTAAAAGGAGTATTTTTATCGAGTGGTTCTATAAATGATCCTAGTAAGAGTAAATATCATTTAGAATTTTTAGTTGATGAATTAAGTGATGCTGAACTAATAAATAAATTATTAATCAAATTAAAGTTTAATAGTAAGGTCATTCATCGCGATAAAGGATATATGGTTTATTTGAAAGCTAGTGAAGAAATAAGTGATTTTATTAAAGTTTTAGGTGCTATGAATTCTTTATTTTATTATGAAGATATAAGAATATATAGGGATCATAAAAATATGGTTAATAGATTAAATAATTGTGAACAAGCTAATATGGAAAAAAGTATGAAGACTTGTCGTGAACAATTAGAGAATATCAATTATTTAAAGGAAAGAGATATGTTGGATTTATTGGATGATAAGATAAAGTTAGTAATAAGTTATCGTGAAAAATATCCGGAAACTACTATGAATGAACTTGCTTATATAATATCTATGGAAACAGAAACATCAATTACTAAATCTTGTATAAATCATTATTTTAGAAAGATAAAGGATTTAGTAAATAAAGATAAAAATTTGTAATTAGAGTATTGAATAAAATACTCTTTTTTGATACCATTTATATAGAGTAGTAAAGACTACTAAAAATTCTATTTATGAAAAAATTAATAAATTATATAATCGTCCTTCGTCTCTCGAAATTAGAACCGGGGGGGGGGTTAATAATTATATAATTTTTTTGTATGTAAAAGGAGGAAAAAAGTTCATGAATAGAAGACAAAAGATAATAGTTAGTGTAACAGGAATATTTTTAGTACTTTTATTATTAGTAGGGTTAACATATGCATACTTCTTAACACAAATAACCGGTAATCAAAATAATAAATCTATTTTAGTTAGTACTGCTAATTTAGCAATAGTATATGGAGGAGATGATGGTTCAGTAATAGGTGATGGAGAAACAATAGTGCCAGGAACAACATTTGAACCAAAAACATTCACAGTAACTAATAACGGTAATACAACAACTGATTATGTAGTTGTAATAGAGGATGCAAGTGTAACATATGCAGAAACAATAGAAGTGGATGGAGTTACACAAACAAAAGATGCATCAACAACATTTGAATCAAACGACTTCACATATACATTAACATGTGAAAGTGGATGTAATAGTGTACAAGAACCAACAACATTCCCAGTTGAAGGTGGAATACTAGTTGGAAATAGATTAGATGTAGGAGAGACACAAACATATTCACTTACTCTAACTTACAAAGAAACTGGAGAAAATCAAACAAACGATATGAATAAGAAGTTAGAGGCAAAGATTAATATAAAGGATATCACAACAATAAATCCATATAGTGATAAACCAAATACACTAGCATATAACATAATCAATAATGCTAAATTAGGAACAACAGGGACGAAATTATTAGCAGTTCCAGAAACTGATATAGCAAAAAGTATTAGTGGAATAAAAGGACTAGGCATATATGAAAATATTGTTGTTACATCTTCAATGTTGCCACCAAGTTTTTCTGCTTGGCGATATGCAGATTCTAAAGAAAATGCGTTAAATGGTGCTAGTGCATCTGGAAAAAAGTGTAGCGAATTAGTTGGTAAATACATTTATGATGCATCCTCAAGAATTAGTGGAGTATTTAAATTGATATCATGTGAAAATGAAACTCCTATTTCAATAGAACGAGAGATATATGATTATGAAAAAGTATTAACAATAACAACAGATGATTTAGGAGCAAGTTATTATTATAGAGGAAATGTTGAAGATAATTATGTAGAATTCAATAATATGTGTTGGAGAATAGTACGTATTGAAGGCGATGGTTCAATCAAAATAACACTAGCCGCACAAAAATCATGTAGTGCAATAACAAGTAGTGATACAGGAACAGCATTTATAGGAAATGGCCATTATGGATATAAAGAAGGGAAAGTAACAAATTCACTTGGGCAAGAATCACAATATGACAAATATGTAGCAGATTATTTAACAAGTCCAACAAGTAATACAACAAGTATGAAATATAAATTAGAAGAATGGTATAATACAAATCTAAAGAGTGTAGAAGGAAAATTAAAAAAAGATACATGGTGTTTAGGGAATACAAAGGATGCATATGATACATCAACAAATGCATTATTAAGTGATAGTGTAAATGACTTAATGTATAATAGTAAATCATTTAATTACGATACATTAAGAAGACTATATACAATAGAAGATAAATATGCAACATTAAGATGTGATGGAAATAATTATGAAACACACGAATCGTATATAGGAGCATTAACAGTAGATGAAGTAGTATTTGCAGGAGGAAAAGTAAATACAGAAAATACCAATTATTACTTAACAGATAATGCAATAAGTAATAATTGGTGGACTCTCTCTTTATCTAAATTTAATGGTTCGGTTAAACCATTCTATGTTATTTCCGGAAAAATTTATGATGATGGTCCAAGAGTGTCTGATAGCTGTTCTGTTCGCCCATCGATTTCATTGATGTCAGGCATAACTATTAGTGGTGGAGAAGGGACGCTCCAAAATCCCTATGTTATATTAGATTAGACAAATTTCAAAAAATCTTTAATTAAGCACTGATTAATAGTGCTTTTTTTGTACTTTTTTTAAATTTGATATTTATTTAATAATAAATTATGTTAGAATATTAATTGGTGATAGAAGTGATACATATAGTAATATGTGATAATAAATACAAAGAGTTAGATAAAATAGTTAATGGTGAAAGAACTATTCTTTTACGTGGTAGTGCTAGTCGTCGTATACCGCATTCAAGAATATTTATTAATGATGAATTATATTTTATTGAAAAAGGTAGCAACGAAGCATTGTATCATGCACATGTAACCAATGCAGAAAGTTATTCTAAGTTAACAAGCATGGAAATAGATAAAATATTTGATACATATCAAGATAAATTAAAATTATGTGAAGAAGAAATAAATAAATGGAAAAAGAAGTGTATATGTGTAATAGAGTTTGATAAATTAGAAAGTATTGAACCATTAAATATAGGTAATTATACTCCATTAGAAGACTGGATTATGGTTAATGATTTAAGTGAATTATTAAGTAGATAAAAATACTTTAATTTTTAAAAATTGATGCTATAATATAAAATAATAAAAAAGGATGTGTGAATATGGAAAAAAATAAGAATACTAAAAAAGATACTGTTAAAAAAACTACAACTAAAAAAAATGCAGTAAAGAAAAATAGCGCATCCAAAACCAAGAAAAAGACAATAAATAACTTAACTGATAATAAAGTTTATAAGATTGCTGAGAAATATTATAAAAATAAAGATTATGAAAATGCTTATAAAGAATATTTAAGTTTGTGTGAAGTATTTCCAAAGAATAAAAAAATATATAAAAGATTAATCGAGAGTTTAACTAAAGATTATTCTTATAAAGAAAATTCCAAAGAATTTAAAAGTGCTTTGGATGATTATATTACTACATATAAAATTCTTGCTACTAAGAAAGAGTTAAAGTATTTAGAAAACAAGTTAATAGAATATAAACATGTTAAAGTTAGTGGCAGTAAAAGTAGATTTTTACTTATTAGTTTATTAGGTTTTACTGGTATACATAAATTTTTAGATAAAAAAATAATTAAAGGGTTAATATATTTATTTACTCTTGGAATATTTGGTATTGGTGTTATATTAGATTTAATTAACGATTATGCTGAGTATGAAGATACTAAACAATTAAATATTGTTAGATATATATTATCGATTTTAATACTTGTATTTGGTTTACTTAGAATGGATACTAATAATTATTATTATTTTATAATTATTGCTATAATACTCACACCATTTGTATACAGTTTTATATTAAGATTTATACCTGGGATTATTAAGTTTATAGTGATAATAGTATTATGTTATTTTGGTTTTAAAGTTACTCCAGTTATAGATTATGTACCTAATAAAATAATAGGTACTTGGGTTACAGAGAATGAAAATACTAACTTTAAAAGTATTAAAATAAAATTAGATAATTCTAGTATTGAGTTTAATGATAGAGATATAGAAACTGGTAAGAATGAATATGATAGTAAGAATGGCATATTAAAAATATATGTTAATGCTACTAATTCTTATAAATTTAGAATTGATTTAGAGAATGAAGAAATATGTACTTATAATGATTCTAAGAAATGTATAATTTCTTTTAAAAAAGAGAGTGTAGACAAATAGTCTACATTTTAATTTGAAAAAATAAAGTTTCTAATATACAATTATATTTAGTAAAGAGGAATATATATGAAAACTATTAAAAATTTAGTTTATGGTTTTATAGTTGGAGATGCTTTTGGTTTAAGTATATTGAGAAGAGAAGAATATGATAATAATATTAAATTAAATTTTAATAATGAATTAAATATTGATAAAGGTTATTATTCTTCTATGAGTTCGTTT
>JAZLAK010000107.1:0-11869 GCA_045613165.1 Bacilli bacterium
AAAATGAAAATATAGAAACTAATGACTTATCCAAATATGCTTTAAATAAAAAAATTGAACAAATTTTTAAATCTAAAAATTATATATATAAAATAAAAGTGGATATATATTATAAAGATAAAACTATTACTGAAAACATAATAGGAAAAACTAAAAACAATCTAATAACAATTGACAATAAACTACTAAGTATTGATGATATTTTAGATATAAAAAAAGTAGATTAAATCTACTTAATTACACTTTAAACAAGTGTATTTTTTAATCGTTTAAAATTACTAACTAAATTAACATTTAAATATTTTTCATCAGCAGTAACATCTTTAATAATTGAAAATGTATTTATTTTAAAATTATCATCATTACTTTCTAAAATTACTTTTCCATCATCAAATATGTCTAAATGAAACTTAACTTCATTATAAGTAAAATAATATCTAATTTTACTAACTTTATTTTTTATAGTTTTAGTACTTATTAACATATTATATATATTTTCATCTATTAAATTATCATAAATAATATATGAAACCCCATTACCTTTTTTTAATTGAACTGTATAGAAATATTTAACACTATCTTTATATTTAACAACCCTTACTCTATGTTCATAATCATCATTAAACTCAAAATAATATTGAGTTATATCAACACAATTAGAAATATCTAACAAACTATCAAGCATACATTTCTTTTCGTCTAATATGTATTTATATTGTCTTCTAATATTTTTAGAAAAATTGTTTTCACATATTTCCAAAATTTCACTTTGTTTATCTTCAAATTTTTCAAAACATTTTACTCTAACTAAATTTTTATGTAACTTCCAAGCATCATAAGTTTTGGTATCTAATTCAATTGCTTCAATTTCGCTCTCACTCCTAGCTTTATTATTTTCTTTAGTATAAGAATTAGTTTTTGCAGCAGTCTCTAGATGAATGACTAAATCATATTTATCTAATATATCAATTTCATTCAAATTGTATTTATCTAATAATTTATCAAAATCACTTTGTCCTATATAAGCTTTATTATCAATAATTGCTCTATCATATATGATTACTATATCTTTATCATTACTATAATTTTTAGCAACAAACTCTACTAATTGTTCTTTATCTAACTGATATTTTAAAATTACTTCTTGAAATTTATACAAATCTAATTTATTATCTCCAAAAGGTTTTATACCACTATTAATAAGTTCTGTAGCACTTTCTTGAACTGTATATACTACATAACCTTTATTTATCAAATAATTTTGAATCAAATCTAAACTACTTGATTTTCCAGCACATGGACCACCAGTCAAAACTATTCTTTTAACAACTTTTCCCACTAATAAATCCTCCTAATTAATTTTTTATTTATATCCATTTCATGTACCGAACCATGCACAACATCAAACATACTCTTATTCATATTAGGTTCAATATCATTTAATAGATAATAAAACATATTTATAACACCTCTATGCGTTACCAACATAACATTATCTAAATTTTTAATCTTTTCTAAATACTCGTGCATTCGTTTATATAAATCTAACATCGATTCCCCATTAGGATATTTATCATAAATAGTAAAATTATTAATTTTAATTTGTTCTTGTAAACTCAAATTATCTTTTAACAAACCAGTATAATCACCTTTATCTAATTCTCTTAAATCTTTACTAACTTCAACACCTAGTTTCAATTTTTGATTTATTATTTTAGCAGTAGTAACAGCTCTCTTAACATCACTCGAAATAATTTTGTTAATAACTAGCCCTTTATCAACAATAAAATTTGTCGTTCCCTCTATTTGTTTCCAACCAATGCTAGTTAAATCAACATCACTCCATCCACCAATATAACTTTCATCATCTAAACCATGTCTAACCAAATAAATCATATTGCCTCCTTATGCGTACCGTGTACGCATATAATCTCAAAAAATTATCTAAACTTATACAGTTTAGCAGGTTTTTTACCTTTATAATTTTTATATTTATTTGTATCTACTATTAAATCACTTAATAGTAATTTTTTTCTAAAATTTCTTCTATCTAATTCACAACCATATATTGCTTCATATACAGATTGTAATTCAGGAATAGTAAACTCATTTGAAAATAAAACTTTTAATATATTAGTACTACCTATTAACTCCCTTAATTTTTTTAAAGAACTATCAAATATTTCATTATGGTCATAGGCTAAATCAGGAATATTATCTATAGTAAACCAATCTGCATCACTAGTCTTAAATGTTTCTTTTAATATCTCCATCTTGCTATTATCTACAATTCCAACATAACTAAGAGCTATCATTCGCATTATAGGAGAACGATCAATTTTACTAAACAATGAAGAAAAATATATATCTATATCTGTAATACCAGTTTTTTCAAAAATCTCTCTTTTTACACCTATTTCAATTTCTTCATTATTATATAATGCCCCGCCTACTAAAGCCCACTTATCTTTAAACGGCTCATTCTTTCTTTTAATTAATAAAACCTTAACTTTACCATCTTCAACAGTAAATATAGAACTTATTAAATGTATACCTTGATTTTTATATAATGGATTATTCTTTTCCATATTACCATCTCCAATTATATTATATGCGTATTTTATACACTTGTCAATATATATATACATAAAAAAGTTTGTAATTTCTTACAAACTCTAATATCTAAGTGGTGTCGCGTCGGGAACTCGAATCCCGGACCCTCTGATTAAAAGTCAGATGCTCTACCGACTGAGCTAACGCGACATAAATAATAAAAAAATAAGATGGCTGCCTCGGGTGGGTTCGAACCACCGGAATGTCAGAGTCAAAGTCTGATGCCTTACCACTTGGCTACGAGGCAATATTTTAAAAGTGGTGGAGGGACATGGATTTGAACCATGGAACCCGAAGGAACAGATTTACAGTCTGCCGCGTTTGACCACTTCGCTATCCCTCCATAATAAGTGGTGCCGACAGAGGGAGTCGAACCCCCAACCTACTGATTACAAGTCAGTTGCGCTGCCAGTTACGCTATGTCGGCAAATAAAATGGTGGGCGATATAGGACTCGAACCTATGACCCCCTGCTTGTAAGGCAGGTGCTCTAACCAACTGAGCTAATCGCCCGAGAGATATTTTCTCAAACATAAATTGGTGCCCAAGGCCGGACTTGAACCGGCACGAGGGTTAAATCTCGCAGGATTTTAAGTCCTGTGCGTCTACCTGTTCCGCCACTTGGGCAACACCAACTCGGTCGTCTTAATTAATTAAGACTATTTGAGTATAACCTAAAATTTTATTTAAATCAATACTTTTTTTTATTTTTTTGAATTTTTTTTAATAAAAAGATGAAAAAAATAGTATTTTTTGGAAAAAAATGAAAAAATATAACTTTTTTTATAAATTTTGTTGACTATTTTTTCTTTTCTATGCTATAATCAATTTGTTCCTTGAAGGAACGAACGGAGAAATACCCAAGTCCGGTTGAAGGGACTGGTCTTGAAAACCAGGAGGTCGGCAACGGCGCGGGGGTTCGAATCCCTCTTTCTCCGCCAATTAAATTTACTTATCGCGGGATGGAGCAGCTCGGTAGCTCGCTGGGCTCATAACCCAGAGGCCGTAGGTTCAAATCCTACTCCCGCAACCATGATGGTCCGTTAGTCTAGAGGCCTATGACGTCTGCCTGTCACGCAGAAGATCACGGGTTCGAATCCCGTACGGACCGCCATTTTTTATTGGCTCCATAGCTCAGTCGGTAGAGCAGAGGACTGAAAATCCTTGTGTCGCTGGTTCAATTCCCGCTGGAGCCACCAGATTGATTATTAAACTCGAACTAAATAGTTTGAGTTTTTTTATTACTTATTTATATTATGTTTCCCAAAATAAAAACACTATTACTAGTGTTCCATTTCTTTTAAAGTGTAATCCATCCACTTTTCTAAATTTTCTTGTAAAGGTGAAAAACCTCTAACTGATTCTTTTACTTTTCTATTTTCATAAAATTCCTTATAATTTAATCCTTTTATAGAAAGTTTTAATCTATTATTTTCTGTATCTACTTCAATTACTTTAGCATAAATTCTTTCCCCAATATTAACATATTTAGTAATATTTGATATATAATTATTAGCAATTTCACTTATATGTATTAAACCATTATAATCATCAACTTTAACAAATATTCCGTAAGGTTCAATACCAGTTACTTCTCCCTTTACAATACTTCCAACTATATAGTTTTCCATTATTGCACCTCTTCATGAGGTATTATACCAAATTTTATTTACTAAGTAAAATTTTTTGATATAATAACTAAAGGTGATACACATGAATCAAGAAAATATTGAAAATGATAATAAACAAATCAAGAAAGAAAACTCAAAAAATAACGAACAAATAATTAAAGAAATTATAGAAGATATAAGACCTTATTTAAATAGTGATGGCGGAGACATTGAATTTATAAAATATGAAGATAATTATATATTTGTAAAATTATACGGAGCATGTAGTCATTGTGGTTTTCAAGACTTTACTTTAAATGATAATATATTAGAACTTGTAAAAGAACAAATTCCCGATGTAATTGCTGTTATAAATGTAGAAATTTAATTTTCTACATTTTTTATTTTATTTAACCATTCTACATTTAACATACTATACTTATCTTTAAATTTTAAATATACTTTATTCAACATATCTAAATATTTATCTACTACATTCAATACATCAACTATATCACTATCTTTACCATCTTCTAAAATTATTTTATCAAAAACATCAAAATAAAATGTAGGATACATCAATCTAGAATATAACAAATTAAACATTAAATTATTAACATTTAATCTTTCTAATAACAAAAGTACATTATTAACATCATAAGCATCACTTAACAAATATGCTTTTATATACTCAGCAATATCTCTAATATTATAATCAATAACTAAATTTAAAGGATTATTATAATCAATTAAATAACAAGGATAATTCATTCTATTATGAACAATTCCAACCACTTCATTATCATTAAACATTCTCTTACTCATATTAAAATACAAAATAGCATTTTCAGCTAAACCAGAAAACATACCAAAACTATTTAAAACTGTTTGATAATTATAACCCAATTCTCTTAATTGTATCTCATAATAATCTAATCGTTCACTCCAAAGTTCTCCCCAATTATAAGGTTCTTTATCTATAGGATAAAACTTCAATTCTTCAAACTTTATTTCATATTTTAAAATACCTTTAATTTTCAATAAAGAATATTTTTTATTGTCAACATCACAAAATAATTTCCCTTCTTTATTTAAAATAATTTCAAAACTTTCAATATTATTTTCTTTTATAAAATTATAAATTAACTCTACAACATTTATATCATTCAAAACTAAATAAAATATATATAAATCATTATTAAAATAAAAAAAATAATTATTACTATCCTTATTAATTTCATCCAACAAAATATTATAATAAGTATAAATAACATTTTTCATAATATCACTACTAAAATATATGAAAAAACCTAAGCTTTTATACTTAGGTATTAATTTATCCTAATACTTCATTTTCATTTAAAGTACCATTATTATTAAATAAGTTTGAAGCAGTATTTTCTAAAGAATTATTCTCATTTTTTAACAATTCATTTTCTTCTTTATATATACTTGCTAACTCTTCAAACAATTTTATTTTTCTTTCATTAAGAGCAATCTTTTTATCAATATCTATATTATTAGAACTATCTAACTTATTATTTTGATTATTATCAATTATATTATTAGATACATTTTCTATTGGTTGACTATATATATTTACATTTGAAACCTCATTAACAGGAGTAATTACATCATTTAATGGTGTATTTAATTCTTGTTCACTTATTGAAAATGGCATATTTACAGGTTGATCAAATATATTAGGCTCATTACTAACTCTAAATCCACTCTCAATTCCACTAGGTTTAACACTATTAATACTTAAAGGTTCATTACCCAATGAAGGAATATCAGGCACAGGATTTTCTAATATAGGTGCTTCTACTATAGGCGCAATTGGTTCAATCTTAGGAATTGAATCAAACGGATTAGTACTAACTTCTTCCACTGGGCTTGTATTTAAATTAACAGGTGTTGATTCCATATTAAATGTATTTTGATTTTGAGGAATAGCACTTATTTGAACGGGTTGTGAAGTACTGACAGGAGTTTCTACATCACCACCAAAACTTTGTGATAATAAATCTTTATTTAAAACTGTATCGTTACTACTTTCTACACTATTCTTATACGCAGTTTTTATAGCATTTATATTTGTATCATTTAATGCTATAGCCTTACCTTCGTTTAATTTTAATGGATTAGCATATGCTAGAAATTGAATATCAGTTGTTCCACCAGTAATTATTCCTTGCATTATTTTCTTTAAATTACTCCATTCATCAGGTGTAATATCATTTGATAAACCACTATTTTCTTCAGCAACATACATTTTTATTAAACCATCTTGAACAGTTTCATTTTTAGTATAAAAAGCATATTTTTTTGCTCCATTACTAAAATAACAAATCAATTCAATATTCATTGGTTGACCATTTCTATCCAATACAGTAACTTGACTATTCATACAAATCCCTCTCTATTCTAAAAATATTCTAACATAAAATAAATAAAAAAAAAAGATTAAATCTTTTTTAATACAAAATACTTACAACTATAAGCACAATTTTCTTTCAAATACTTATCCTTATTTGATATTCTATTGAAGTTTTTACTTTTTTTATTATTATCATCGTAAAAACCTTTTAATCTTAATTTAGAATAAGCATAATCCCCTACTATATAATCAAAATCATAAAAATATTCTGTAAAAAGACTCTCAAACTCCTCCATTACAAAACACTCTCTATAATTTTCAACTAACTCAAATTTAAACTCCCCAACACTTATCATATTAACTCCTTAAAAAATGTAAAGCAATCATTATACCAATCATAATTTCAGTAGTCATAATGCTTAATAACATCAATGTATCAACGAATCCATTCCCACTTGTTATAATTAAATTTTTAGGAATGAATTTCTTATTTCTCTTATTATCTTCTTTTTCTTTTTCTAATATTCTATTATTGATATTTCTAACTTTTTCTTCACTCATCTTTTGTATTTCATCTTTATCTAATCCATACTTATCATAAGTAGAAGAACTTAATAAATCATTTCTAATAAGTTTAAACTTCATATTATTATTTAATAATGCTTTCTTTCTACTCCAATACATAGGAACTATATTAACATCCTTAGTAATTAAATTATGTAAAGTAGCAAAATTATTATTCTTAGGATCAAAGTATTTATCAAAGAACTCTAATTCGTCATCAGTAAACTTATTACTCTTATTTCTCTCTATTATCATATTAATAAGTATAATTTCTATCTTACTAGTTAAATCAGTTTTCCCTACGTTCTTTTCACTATTTAGCCATTTAGAATAGTCATTCATCAAGCTAATAAATTCTTCCATTTCACTTACTTTTAAACCATACATAATTAAGTTACTTTTGAAACTATTTTCATTATCTATTCTATATGGGTTAAGTATATTTATATCTCCATATATTTTACATAAACATCTAATTACATATACTTCAAAAATATGAGCTTTATCATAATCTTTACCATTCTTTATAAGTAAGTAATTACTTATACCATTACTAATACTATCATTTATAAAAATATTATTCATAAGTAATCACCACCTACTATAAAAATTATAACACTAAAACTTTAACTATTCCATTTTATTTAACTAGTTTACACCACTATTTACTATACTAGAACTTCCATCAATACTTCCACCTAATATATTTGGTACCTCTCCATTAACTAATTTACTCGCTATTAAAAACTTATACTCCATATTATTTCTATCTTTCTCTATAGGAAGCTCAACTACCTCTTCTACTTTCATATTTATATATAATTTAATTAACGAATTATTAATACCATAATTTTCAACTTCTACATCTACATACGCATCAACATTTTCTAAAAAACTAACTTTAACAGGAACTTTAGGTCCAAGACGAGCAAATAACGTATTATTAGTAACAACACCAACAGGCATAAAAACAACTATACCATTATTACTTCTTAACATTTCTAAGTTATGATAATCAGTTATTTTACCACTCTCTATCTTAAAAACATTACCCTCTAAATCATTTATAATATTATTTAATAAAACATTACACTTATTATTATCTATATCTACATTTACAATATTATTATTAACTAAATTTAGTTTAATATAATCATTAGTATCTATATTCAAATATTTTTTTATAGTATCATTCATATAATACTTAGTTAATTCTTCTATCTTTATCATAGCGCTATAAGATATACTTTTACCTAATCTTTCACCTAACAAACTAAAAAATATTATATCAAATATAACAACACAACAAACTATTAATCCTATCTTACTTTTTTTATTATACTTTTTCCTTTTATAAAAATGTTTCATACTAAATATTATGTAAAAAAAAGAACTATATTAAAATAGTCCTAAATTAAAATAATTATTTGCAAATATAACTGCTAATATCAATATAATAATTAAGAATACTATACCAACTACTTTTATAGCAATATTATTAGACTTTAAATCTTTTTCTAATTCTTTAAAATCATCATATTTTTCTTCAATACTTAAATCTTCTTCATCTAAGTTTTCAGTACTTTTCTCGCTTATAATTTCTTTATCTAATTCCATTGTTCTATATACTGTTTCAGTATCATTATCTTTTAAATCACTTAATATATCTAATGCAGTAGTATTGCCACTAACACTCTCTTTATTCTTCATTTCTAAAGCAGTTATAGTATTTATTAAGTTAACAATATTTTCTTCACTATCTTCTAAATCTTCTTCATCATATTCTTCATTGTCAATATTTAATTTTTTTAATATATCATATTGAGTATCATGAACTTTTTTTAATCTTTCTTTCTCATAATCAACATCTTGAGTTTTTTTGGCTTTTTCTAATATTGCATTAATATCATACTCTTTTGTATCTTGTAATTTTTCTTCAATAGAATCAGATTCATATTCCTTAACATCTAAACTACGTTTTGGAATACTATCTCTATAACGTTTATCCAACATATCCCTAATTCTATCTACATCTATTTTATTTACATCCTCATCTATAACAGTAGCATTACTATGAATATCAAATTTTTCAATTTCAGCATTCTTAATTTGCTCATATAACTCTTTATTTCTTTCAGCTCTACTCTTTAAATTTGGAGTTTCTGTATATTTATCCATTCTTGAATTCATATAATCACCTATCATGTTAATCATAACATATAATGAATCATTATTCTACAATTTTTTCGTTGATAAAAAAGATTTATTGATTTATAATAAAATTAAAGTTAGGAGGACTAATATGGGAAAAATTGAATTTATTGAAGAAAAATGTTTCGGTTGTGGAGCATGCTGGAGTGTTGCACCAGAAAACTTTACTTGTAATGATGAAGGAAGAACTACAATGATTAGCAATGAAGCAAACGAAGCTGCTATAGAAGCTAGTGAAATATGTCCGGCTAGTGCAATAATTGTTGAAGGTGCTTGCGACTGTTGTGATTGCGAAAATTGCAATTATGACGACGAAAACACTGAATGCGATTATAACCATGAATGTTCATGTGGAGAAAATTGTACATGTACTGAAGAAGATAATTGTGGTTGTTTAAATAAATGTACATGCGGTGATGATTGCAACTGTACAGATGAATGCAATTGTGGTTGTAAATAATTAACATATAAAAACCTAGAATAATTTCTAGGTTATTTTTTTATCCTGTTTCTTCAATAAAATCAGCAGACTTATGTGGTTCTTCAAATAACAAATCTCTATAATCCTGTTGTCTTAAAGCTTCATATACCATAATAGCAACGGTATTAGATAAATTTAATGCACGAACATTATCAGTCATAGGCATTCTCATACAATTATCTAAATACGGTTTTAAAATATTAGTTGGTATTCCAGTTGATTCTTTACCAAATATAAAGTAAATATTTTCATCTTTGTTACTATAATCAAAACTTGTATGTGGTTTCTTACCATATCTAGTTAAAAAATAATAAGTTCCCTTATTCTTACTAAAGAAATCTTCTATATTTTCATAAACTTCATATTCACAATTTTCGATATAATTAACACCACTTCTTTTTATATATTTTTCGTCCAAACTAAATCCTAGTGGTTTTATCAAATGTAATTTAGTATTAGTAGCAACACAAGTTCTCATTATATTTCCTGTATTACCAGGAATCTCAGGTTCAAATAAAACTACATTAAGCATTAATTTACCTCATACTCATCTAATAATTTTTCAAACTCACCACTATTTAAAATACTTGTACTACTATCAATAGTCTTAACATATTCTCCATCTTTATAATATACAATAGCAGGTAATTTATTTATTTTACTATTTAATACTTTGTTCAACTCTTCAATATCATTTGCTTTATTAGTATAATCAATATAAATAAAATTATCTCTTAAATCACGACTTTTAATTACTTTTTTTAAATCAGTTTCTAACTTATAAATTTCTTCACTACCAGTTTTAGTAACTAATATAAATTGTTCACTATTAGGTTCTGTTAATATATTATTTAAATCACTCACATTAACTTCACTAACATAACCATCTAAATAACTACTTTCTAATTTTCTACTTTGATATTTTTTATTCATTTCAAATATAAAGAATGTAATAATTACTACTAAAACTAACATTATAACTAAATATAAATAATTTTTCTTAGGTATAACTCTATCATTTTTCTTCACAACAACTTCCACCTTTCCATTAATTATATTTTAACATAACAAAAAAAATAAGTAAATTACATGAAGAAAAAAATCAAGATTAATAACCTTGACTTACATATTTTTCATACAATTCTTTAAATCTATTAAAATGAACTACTTCTCTTTGTCTTAAAAATAATAAAGGCTGAACAACATCTTCATCTTTAGCTAAATTTAATAAATGCTCATATGTAGCTCTTGCTTTTTGTTCAGCAGCCATATCTTCAACTAAATCAGCAATAGGATCTCCTACACTATTTAAATAAGCAGCAGTAAATGGAACTCCATTAGAATCATTCGGATATATTCCATATCCATGTTCATTATATTGAGTACCTAAACCTGCTTCCTCTAATTCTTTAACCGTTGCTCCACTCATTAATTGACTAACCATAGTAGCAATCATTTCACTATGTCCCAATTCCTCAGTAGCAATATCATTTAACAATGCTTTACCTTCTTCAGTAGGCATACTAAATTTTTGTGAATAATATCTTAATGCTGCTGCAATTTCTCCATTAGACCCCCCAAATTGAGTTATTATATATTTTGCCATCTTTAAATCTTTCTTCTTAATATCTACTGGATAAGGAAGTTTTTTATCATACTTAAACATATTTACCTCCATCCCAAGGCCATGGTTCATCTATCCACGTATATTTTCCTTTAGTATCATTAATAAGTTCTAAAACTTGATACTTTTCTTCATATTTCTTTTTTAAACTTTCTAACTCTAAACAATATTTTTTAAATAATTCATAACATTTCATATCATTAGGATATACATCTAAATATAAATTTAAATCATTTATTATAAAATCTAATTCTTGAATACGTAATAACATTTTTTGTTGTTCGCTATAAGCATTAATTTTCTTAGGTTTATAATTTTTATATGGTTTATATAAATCACTAAAAATATTACCTAAATAAAAACCATTCTCTAAATCTAAATTATCTC